>CAMWNY010000371.1 GCA_947175775.1 uncultured Lachnospiraceae bacterium
TAGTTGAAATTTTTCAAAAAAAAGGTTATGATATAATTGTTGCGAATACTATATGTAATGCAACAAAGGAGCGTCAGGAGGAAGCACTTGAACTGGCAGCCAAAGCTGACGTTATGATTGTGATAGGTGGTACTTACAGTTCAAATACACGCAAGCTTTACGAATTGTGTAAAAGCAGGTGTGAGAGTACTTACTATATACAAACACTGGCAGACCTGAAATTAGATTTACCTAATTCTGTTGAACTAGTGGGCATCACAGCGGGGGCTTCTACCCCAAACAAAATAATTGAGGAGGTTCAAAATTATGTCAGAATTAACTTTTGAACAAATGTTAGAAGAATCATTAAAAACTATTCATACAGGAGAGGTAATCGAAGGTACAGTCATCGATGTGAAGCCCGATGAAGTAATCCTTAACATCGGCTACAAGTCAGACGGTATTCTTACACGTAACGAATACACCAATGAGCCAAATGTTGATCTTACCGCGGTTATTAAAGCTGGTGATAAGATGGAGGTTAAGGTTCTGAAAGTAAATGACGGTGAGGGACAGGTTCTTCTCACATACAAGAGACTTGCTGCCGACAGAGGCAACAAGCGCATTGAGGAGGCTTTCAACAGTAAGGAAGTGCTTACGGCAAAAGTTTCCCAGGTATTGGACGGCGGTTTGAGCGTTGTTGTTGAGGAAGTAAGAATTTTTATTCCTGCAAGCCTTGTATCAGATGTATATGAGAAAGATTTGAACAAGTATGCGGGACAGGAGATTGAGTTTGTAATCAGCGAGTACAATCCAAAGAGAAGACGTTATATCGGTGACCGCAAGCAGTTAATCGTGGCAAAGAAGGCGGAGATGCAAAAAGAGCTCTTTGCAAAGATTAAGCCAGGTGATGTGATTGAAGGTACGGTTAAGAATGTAACGGATTTCGGTGCGTTTATTGATTTAGGCGGAGTAGACGGGTTGCTTCATATTTCGGAGATGTCCTGGGGACGTGTTGAGAATCCGAAGAAGGTATTTAAGGTTGGTGAGGTTCTCAAGGTTCTGATTAAGGATATTGACGGTACAAAGGTTGCATTGTCGCTCAAGTTTGATGATTCTAATCCTTGGAAGAATGCATCTACAAAGTATGCAGTAGGAAATGAGGTGACAGGAAAGGTAGCAAGAATGACAGATTTTGGCGCTTTTATAGAGCTTGAGCCGGGTATTGATGCACTGCTTCATGTTTCACAGATTGCCAAGGAGCATATTGAGAAGCCTGCCGATGTATTATCTGTAGGTCAGGAAGTTACGGCAAAGGTTGTTGACTTTAATGAAGAGGGTAAGAAAATCAGTCTCAGCATTAAGGCATTGCTTGCTCCGGAAGTAAAGGAAGAACCTGCCCAGGAGACGGTGGCTGAGGATGATGCAGATGTTGTTTCCGTAGATATTGATGCAGTGATTGCAAAGCAGGAAGCAGAAGAGACTGCTGAGTAAAATTTTGCACATTACAATTGAATGGGATTGCTCTGGGGGCATAAGCTCCCGGGGCTATTTATATATTAAAGTATAGACAGTTTTATTTTAAGAACAGGGGCTCTTCGGGTATTCAGAAGAGCAGATTTATAGTCTTTATATGTGAATACTTTAACAAAATCTGCAAAACAAGATTTGTTTAAGAAAAAGGCAAAGGGGGAAATACTCATGACGTATGATTATGAATATTTCAAAAAAGAAGTTTTTTCACTTACCAAGATTGACTTGAATGCATACAAGGAAAAACAGATGAAGCGTCGTATTGATACGCTGATTGCAAAACATAAGGTAACCGGATATGATAAATTTGTGATGAAGCTGCGCGATGATAAGACTGTGTTTGATGATTTTGTGAACTATCTGACAATCAATGTATCGGAATTTTACCGCAATCCGGAGCAGTGGAAGCTGATGGACCAGCAGATTATACCGGAGCTTATTAGTAAATTTGGAACGAGACTGAAGATTTGGAGTGCAGCATGTTCAACAGGAGATGAGCCATATTCGCTTGTTATGGCATTTTCAAGACATCTTCCGCTCAATCAGATTACAATTACGGCAACGGATATTGATAAGCAGGTGATTGAGAAGGCAAAGCTTGGACTTTATAATGATAAGAGTATTGCAGCGGTGCCGGACGATTTCAAAAAGAAATATTTTACCAAGATTGGTCCTTCGTACAAGATTTCGGATGAAATTAAAGCAAGGGTACAGTTTCAGCAGCATAATCTTTTGAAAGATCCATATCCTGATAAGTGTGATTTAATTGTCTGCAGAAACGTATTGATATATTTTACGGAAGAAGCGAAGGATGAGATTTTCAGGAAATATAACAGTTGTTTAAAGAACGGTGGTATTCTGTTCATAGGAAGCACGGAGCAGATTATGAATTATAAGGAAATCGGATATGAGCGCAAGAATTCGTTCTTCTATATGAGAAACAGGTAGAGAAGGCGGATTCGTCCGGAAACGGAAACATATAAAACGGAAAATAAAATGAGATAGACTTTGCGTAAGGTGAAGTCTATCTCATTTGTGTTGTGCGCCCGGCGGCGCACGTCGTTAACGGGTGCAAGTCTCCAATCTGCCCTGGTAGTGGGAAGGGTACAGCCAAGACCAAGGGTGTCCATCTGAGGTGGGATTTGAAGGAAGGCGGGGGCAAATCTCTGGTCTGACGAACAGAAACCACATCAGGCTACAGCTAAGGATAAGGCTGCAATACAAGTCAACTTTCCATAATAATAAAAATTAAAAATCAGCAGATTAGTTTCTAATTTTATTGTAATACGGGAATGCGATACGGTCAATAACATTACGGCAGACGCACGGTAAATGTGGTGCCGCGCTCTGCGTTTGGGTTATCGGCGACGGCAATGGTTCCGCCGTGTGCCGCAACAATTTCATAGGCGATAGATAATCCGAGTCCGAAGTGATTTTTGTCACTTCGGGCTTTTTCGCTGCGGTAAAAGCGTTCAAAAATGTGCTGTTTCTCGTCGTCATCAATTCCGACACCTGTGTCAGAAACAGCGAGCAGAAAGTGTCGGTGCGCAGTTTTTCGAAAGGAGAGTGCGGCAGTTATGTTACCGTGTTCGGGAGTGTAGCTGACGGCGTTATGCAGCAGGATTGTGAGCACCTGCGCGATGCGCTCTGCATCGCAATAGCATGCGGGGATGGGCGTATCAGGGAGGGTAACGCAAAGGCGGATATTTTTTTCGGCGGCAAGGCGCTCAAAGGCTTCGCAGGTGTTTAGGAGCAGCGTGTCGAGTTCCGTGTGGGCTTTGCGAATGTCGAGGCGTCCGGCGTCGTGGCTTGAGAGGGTGAGCA
>CAMWNY010000372.1 GCA_947175775.1 uncultured Lachnospiraceae bacterium
ATCAATACCTTCTATCCCCGTACCGCCTTTACCGCCCTCACCTTTCTTAGAAGCATCACCAGAACCGCCAAACCGTTCAAACAGTATCGGCAAGTCATACCCCTTAAACGTCTCCATAATACTCTCCGCCGTCAGCGTCATCTCCTGCCGGGTTCTCGCCTTCTGATTATAAACCATCGCCGTCGTCAGCGAATGAAGTACAGGCACTGCAACAATACCGAGGATCGTAATCGCGACAATCACCTCGACAAGCGACATTCCTCTATGATCCTTTCGGATTTTTTTGCAAAAGCCCGTTCTAATTCTCCACATCTTCCTCAGCTCCGTCCTCGCCGTCTTCACCTTCCATACCGTCTTCACCTTCTATGCCTTCTTCGCCTGCCATATCTTCTTCGCCATCCATACCGTCTTCACCTTCACCCATCATCTCGTCTAACATATCCATCGCCATCTGCCTTGCAGTCTCCTCTGACCGGAACAAATCGCTTGATCCCGCAGGATACTCCGCAATATCGGGCGCCTCATACTCCTTATCGGTACCTGCAAGACTGTAGAAATAAATATCAATATTTCCCTCAAGAATGCCGTACTCCTCATTCTTCGTATAGACAATATTGTCAATGCCAATCCGGTTATCAGACTCGTAAATCTGCCGGATCACCGACTTTAACTCCGAATACGTCGTCTCATTCACATAAACCGCATGTTTCTGCGCAAAGACAAGACTCTCGTCAAGCCCCTCCATAGCAGCCGCCGTGACAAGGTAAGGCTCCACTGTGTAAACGCTCTCCTTCTCTTCCATGTTAATCGCGTCAAAGTCAATGATATTAAGCTCTCCAAGCTCCACCGCGAGCATAATCGCATCCTCCTCGCGCGTATCCGCAGGATACTGCTCCAAAATTGCATTAATCTCCTCTTCGATTTCCTCAATCTCAAGCATGTACGCTTCCATATTTGTATTATACTCTTCAAGCTCCCGAACGGTTGCTAAAAGCTCCTGGTTGGAATTCTCAAGCTCTTGCGTCCGCTGTGTATAGTCAAGGTACACAAACACATATACCGCCACAAGGACAAGAACCCCCGCAAGCGTGATACCCAAAAAAGTCTTTTGATTAAAGAAGTTTTTTAACGATTTGGATTCCTTAGCCTGTTTCTGCTTTTTTTCTTTAACCTTTTTTTCCTTGACCTTCTTTTCCCTGACTTTCTTTTCCCTGACCTTCTTCTCTTTCTTCTCCCTAGCCATTTCTATCCTCCATCACCATACTTATTCCGTCGCTGTCTCTGCTGCCGCATCCGTATCCGCGGAAGGCGCTGCGGAAGGTACAGGCGGTTCTAAAACCTCAGTCCGATATGTACACGTCACGGTAAAGTTAATCGTCTTCACTTCATTGCCAAGAGCAGTCTGCACCATAATGTCCCCGAGCGTATCTTCCGTGACCTCTTCAATCAGGCTCTCAACCGTCACGCTCTCAAGCGACTCAAACTCCCTGAGCGTCTTAATAATCCCTGCTGCCGTCTCCTTGTCGCCCACGCGGATTGTCATCACGCACTGCTCGTCATCCGAAGAAAAATCAAGCATCTCAATTTCCGAAGGCATCTTTACCTCAAGCTCCTCGAAAAATTCCACAATGCCGTCGTTAAAATGCTCTGTCAGCCGATTACCGTAGCGGATCTGTTCAATTAAATCCTTCAGCCCAAGATACTGGTCATGCACCAGTCTCGCAGGCTCTAACTGATCTTTCTGTCTCAGCAGGGAAAACTGTTCCGTAAGCGCCGTATTATATGGTATCAGCGCCATCGAAAGCACTCCCGCTATCAGTATGATAAACAAAAGAATCATCAGAACACTCGCCGAAACATAGTTCGTCTCATGCCGCTCTTTCTCCTTCTCCGCATCAAATCCCACACTGGAAACGCCTGCGCCGATTGCCGCCGCATAAACGTTAATCATGTTGTTGTCTGCACGTTTTGTAATGGTTGTCGCACGCACATTCTCAAGAAATCTGCTTGGAACGCCCGTCTGCTGCGTCATTAAATCCGTAATGGACCAGTCACGCGAACCGTCGCCGATAATATAAATCTGTGCCACTCTGCTGTCTTCATTATTTGACGCGTAAAAATCCATCAGTCGGGTGACTGTTCCGGTCAAAACCTGATTGCACTCTTCTTTTTCCGGAAGCACATCATCATCCACATGCCCTACCTGATAATTGACAGTACGCTGCATCATCATAATACCCTGTCGAAGAATTGTGACAAGCGCATTTTCATCTTCAATTTTTACCGTCATAATCGCTTCCGCGCCGGCATTTAGCTTTGTCGCCTGCAATACGGAATTGCCTATATAATCAACATCTGCAATATAAAGCCCGATTGCCTCCGCGAGCTTTTCATAACCTGAAATCAGCGACTTCTCTGCCGCCATAACCATCACTCTGTGCTTGCCCGCATTATCCCCGTCACGATACGTCTGAATCACATAATGCGCAATCTTGTAATCATCAAGCTCAATCGGAAAATACTCACTGATATTAGACTCGATAAACGCGCCGATCTGATGCTCCTTCACCGCCGAAACCGTAATCTCACGGCTGATGATTTTTGTAGAAAAAACTGTAAAAATCACACGCTTTGTGCGTATTTTATTCCCCTTTAAAGCATCCCGGATCTGCTCCTTTAACGCCTCCATTTTATCCGGATTTAAGTAACCGTCCCGAATTGCCCCCTCCGGCGTCTTAGTTTCCACACACCGGTACACCTTGGGCTTCTTCTTCTGATGGTCCATCTCCACAATCTTAATCGTAGAAAAACCAACCTCTATGCTCAACACTTTTGCCATTTGTTTTTCCCTCCATTTGCTGCTTTCGCGCTGATTTCCTATACTTCCGCCAAAAAGCCGGGAGCATAAGAAATAAGCGCACCGTTTCGTTCTATTTCAATTCTATTACTGGTACACCATTTATGCATAAAATCCAAGATACCAGCTTAAAATCCGCTCACCCCAAAGCGCAGCGATAAAAATCCCTGCGGAAAGATACGGTCCCATTGCAAGCACATGCTCTGCCTTAGAACCCTTTGCATCCGCAACGCGCATGCGGATTACATGGATAACCGAACCCAAAACACATCCCATCAGAAATGCCAAAATCACAAGCTTCCATCCCAAAAGCAGCCCTGCCGCTGCCATCAGCTTAATATCTCCGCCGCCGATACCCCTTCCTTTTTCCGGCTCCTTGAAGATCATTTCGATCTCTCTCATTTTATCCCTTCTGTCTTTTATAATGCTTTTTACCAGCATCTTGGCCGTAAAAGGGATTATCCCCTCACCAGCTT
>CAMWNY010000373.1 GCA_947175775.1 uncultured Lachnospiraceae bacterium
TGCGGGCTTTTATATTAGGGATTTCTCCGAAAGGAGAAATTTCCTAATATACAAAGAAAAGCAGCCACTCTAAAGTGGATGCTCCGTAGCCAAGACAAATTTGTCCTTATGGATAACGCCTCATCCGTTTGCAGACAAGTGAGGCATTTTTATTTTTTCTCGTTCCTCTTATCGAGAAAGGCAAGAAACGAACAATCAAGCCGCCAAAGGTCACTAACAAGATTCTTTCTCAACATATTCATTCAGCCGTTTCTTTACCTGCCTCGGTTCTTCCCATGTCTCTATGGTTTCTTTTTTTATATATGCTACAAAACCGTCAAGCTCTCCTGTTTTATCATAACAGCCCAAAGCATTATAGTATTCGTTTTTTGTTTCATTGCGTACCACGATTGGCGGATGTTCATGTGTCATTAGGAAATAATTCATTAGCGTTCTTCCAACGCGTCCGTTCCCATCAGCAAACGGATGCGTGTTTTCAAATTTACAATGAAGATATGCCGCCGTTTTAATAATATTGTCTCCTTTATCCGGAATATCCTGCAGCTCCTCACACAACTCTTCTATTTCAGACGACACTTCTTCCGGAAGTGCTCCCTGATCATTTCCAACTACATAATCATGTTTTTTATATTCTCCGGGACGTTCTCCGCGACTGTATCTTCCCTCATCATATGTTCCATCTGTCAGTTTTTTATGAATACCCTTAATCAGTTCAGGTGTGATAATTGCTTTTTCTATTATTTTGTTTTTTAGCCAGTCATAGCAAATTTTTTGATTCTTAATTTCAAACACTGTCCTGACATCGCCTGTAAAATTGATTACTTTTCCATTTTCAAAAATTTCCCTCGTTGTGTGATATGTTATTTCAGGATTTTCAATGACTCCGGAATTATATGCAAATATGATACTAAAATTACTTAAAACAGCTTCAAGGTCTGAAACTGTTTTTATCTCCTTTTGTTTCCATCTATTAACCACTTTTATATATTTGCCATTATCAATCTGCTCCACAAAACTTCCTCCTCATATTTGCAAATTTTTATATTAGTTTTTAATGTTATTAATCCTCTTGTTAATCTTTAATATGGATTATGCTATTGGTATTTTTTCAAAATGAAGCTCTTGAAAAGCACACTCGGATATGTTACATTAAAACCATATAGAGGAAACAGCCGCCCACAAAGTGGTTGACCTCCAATGTTAGTATAAGCCTACCTGCATCCGGTCAAGATTACAAGATAGGCTTTTTTATTTTCGCTTGTTATTCCTATCTATGTAGGCAAGCAGTGCAACGAGAAATGTCCCTCCGTCAGTTCACCATTCTTTTCTTTTTCGCTGGTATCCTCTTACGTTCTTATAACCGACAATGTACCCGTTTTAACAATAGCGTGTCATTTTCCTTGCTGCATCCAGTTAATAAAGTAGCTCCGCAGAGCAGGATTATTAATATCATCATATTCTTTGGTATTTTCATAAAATTGTTTCTCCTTTTTGGTTGCCAAGTGAAATTTTTTAAATATACCAGCCTAATTATTTTTTTAATTATATCACATATTTTCAAATTGCAATATTATATTTTAAAGTAATTTTATCCATCTGTTGAATTCTGATATTTATTATGTTATATTAGACATAAGAAAAGCACCCACTCCAAAGGTGGATGCCTCTCGAACAGGGTTAATGTCCTTACGGACACCGCCTATCCTGTTGGCAGACAGGATAGGCATTATTATTTCTTCTTACTGTTTCCCTTGTCGAGAAAGGTCAGAAACGCAACAATCAAACTACCAAAGGAAACCAGCAAGCTGATTATCCCTATAAATATCAAAACAATATCCGCAGCCGTCATATCACGCACCTCCCTTCCTATGTACTCCTAGCAAGCTAGGGTATTGGCTCGGGAGGCTACCACCCTGTCATGGGTACTCTCCTAATGGCTTTCGCCACGCTTATAATCATATTATCAATACATCTAAATGTCAATCGTATCAAATTGAATTATGTCTTAATTTATATTTTTATGCCGAATAATAAAGTCACCTGCTTAGATTATCCTCATTACCTATAGGATTATTTGTCCTTACTGCTTTAAATTTCATTTCTTCAAGTTTTGCAGTAACTGATTTCTTCTCAATATATTCATTCAGCCTTTTCTTTATCTGTTTTCTTTAGAAAAATATTGAAATTCATACAACATCAAACACGTTACCCTCCACAATATTAAATCTTAAAAATTCAGGTATTGCGTCCTTTGCAAGCTCATCAATATCGACACCATCCATTTTTGCAGTGAGGATTAAAGATAATGGATATATTTTTTCATGTACTTTATGATTTCTGAGATAATTGTATTTAGTATACAGAGGTATATCATTTAATGCTGAGAGATAATCAATCATTGCTAACAGATACAGGGCATATAATTTTTTATCGTTATCCCAAAATTTTTCTACTTGATTGGATGACAACATGTTCTCCAAAAATTGAAGCTGTCCATATTCCTTTATCATATGGCATACATTTCCTTTAAACAGTTCAAATTCTCGACAATTATATTTTGCAGTCTCCATAAAGATGATTCACCTCTTTTATTATACACAATTATTTTTCATATATTATATCATGCTTTCTCTGATTTTGCATCTGCTTCCTACATCTTATTTCACGCCTTTTATGCCGGATACGGCATTATGCGTTTTTGACGGGCTGCCTATGCAGCCAAAACGCGACTGCTTGCGCAGTCGGAAAGGCTGCTGACGCAGCCATCTATCCCGTGAAAAATCCCCATTTTCACGGAATAGCAAGCAACGCAAGTGTGTACACACTCGCCCATATTTTAAAATCTGCCTGACGGCAGATTTCAAAATATTTTGCTTGTTGGGGAAATCCCCAAGCCCCTATTAAATCATTTTCTGCGAAAATAAAAAGAATGCTATCAGGCAAAATCTTTTCATATGAATTTTATTGTAAAGATAGGCTTTTTTTTGTATAATTAAAGTGTGGCAGAAGTAAGCTATATCACACATTTTTCTACAGATTTTAAGAAACCGAGGTGATAAGATGTCGGACGATACAAATCAAACACAGGAAGTTAAGATAAAGCGTACCGCAAAGAACAGTGTGTTTTTAGACCTTTTCCAAGATAAAAAGAATTTGCTGAAACTGTATAAAACATTACACCCAGAGGATAAGGACGCAACAGAGGATACGTTGGATATTGTCACGATAGATAATGTCCTTACAGATAATTTATATAACGATTTGGGCATAATGACAAGCAACAATAAATTGCTTTTGTTGTTGGAAGCGCAATCTTCATGGACGGTAAATAT
>CAMWNY010000374.1 GCA_947175775.1 uncultured Lachnospiraceae bacterium
GGAATATGGTTGCTAAAGCAACCGCGCTCCGGCGCGAGAGTCCGGCGAGCCGGACGCTTTTTATGCACACGGGCACCCAAAGGAAATATGTCGTCAAACCGATAAATCGGTTCGCTGACGGGTGCCCGGCGCGACAGGTAGGGGAAGATGAATCTTCTTTACTCGATTGCACGGACTGTGTTAAATTATAAAAACCATATAGTGAACGTGAAAAAACACTATATTTATAATGACAACGTAATGTTAAATGTGTTAGACTTAAGACAAATTCGCGGACGTATCAGAATCTGATTCGGCAAGAGGAAAGACTTGCGGAAAAAGACGCTATAATTGCCGCACTTCAGAAACAGGTAAAGGAATTGCAAAAATAAGTGTATCGTGTGAAACCAACGGCGAAAAGTATTGGCAGCACTTAAAATGGTATACACAAATGGCTGTGCGGAAACGTATAGCCATTTTCAACGGAAAATCATTTTAAATATTGAGTACCGAAAAGGAGATTAGAAATGAAACCATATATCAACAACTATGCAGATATTTTAGAGTTCTTGGACGAAAAGGTGGACTGTATCAATTGGGATAATTTCTACGGAGAACGAAAACGCCCTGTTCCGTTTATCACGCAAAATACCATGCCTGACGAAAATTTAGTCAAATTTCTAAGCTGTCATACAGACATAAGAACTGCTGTTGAGCTTGGCTGCGGCGAGGGCAGGAATGCCATTTATATGGCAGAACAGGGATTGGAAGTAACTGCCTATGACCTTTCCTGTGTGGCAATCGAAAATGCAAAGCGTATCGTGGCGCAGGCGCAGGTCTGTGTAAATTTTGTCTGCAAAGATGTGATAAAATCGGGCATACCGGATAAGGCGGATTTTGTTTATGATTCCGGAATGTTTCACCATTTATCGCCACACAGAAGAATTACATATATTGAATTGCTAAAGAAAATTCTAAAACCGGACGGATATTTTGGCTTGACCTGCTTTTCATGGGGCACGGACTGCGCCGATGAAATAGACGACTGGGAATTTTATAACCACAAATTTAACGCCGGACTGGCATTTACAAAGGAACGGCTTATTGAACTGTTTTCCCCGCACTTTGAAGTGATAGAACTACGAAAATACCAAAACGGCATTCCCGGCACCATTCAGGGACTGGAGTTTTTATGGGTTTGTCTGTTTCAAAATAAAGCATAGTTGTTTTGCTGGCTTACGGATTTTTGGTTGGCTTTAAACAATCACTCGGCTCATTGCCCCTAGGAATAAAGAGTAACCGTTCAGCCTTCGGCTTCCTGTTACAAACATTAAGCCATGCAAAACCACTTCGTGGCGGCTTGATGCATCTCTTCCACTACGCTGTTTCACGGACTTTGCAGCAAGTGCAAAGTCCTAGGCTGAACTGTTACAATAAAGAACATAATTTCTTCTAGATACGTTGTATTTTGCCTGCAATTTGTGTATACTAAAAATTGCCATTGCTTGTCTGTGGTAAGAACTTGTCTAAGTAAATTTTTGGAGAACCGTCTTGGATATAAAATCATATAATTTACAAACAAAAGACTATTATTCGTTGCTCAATTTGCATAAAATATTGTTAGAAGCAAAATTTCATCCAAAGCCTGAGAATGCGCAAGTATCAGGAAGCCCTTTTCTTGCCGGGCTTTATCAGGAAGTCGTTTCCTCACTCCTTCAGAGCGAAAAAGCCCCGGAGTGGGAAAGCTGGCTGCAGTTAAAAAACAGAACGGACTACAGACAGCGCGCCATTCTTCAGATGCGAACATGCAGGGAATGGAAAACTGCCGCGCCTGAGGCAAAAAGGAAGCTTGCGCAGATTCATTTGGCACCGTTTCTCTACACGGAAAAAGAGCTGGAAGAAGTAATCACAGAGGCTGAAAAAGAGGATACGGTAAATAAACAATATTCCGACGCAGTTTTTGCAAAAATTGAAACCGTCACTGATAAAAATTCTTTTATAGAGTTTCTTAATCTGCTGGAAAAAGACAATGCAGTAAATTCACCGGAGTGGGAAAATAAAACAATTCGGGAATTTCTACAGGCAATGTCCTCATGGATTGAGGATTTCTCCGAGTCGGATTATAATGATATTGACTGGGAAACTCCCGATTATAAAACAATGGCAAAAATATTGTATATGGGAAAACTGTATGAATAATGATTTTTCAGTTTTTTATGGACAAGAAAACGAATACATAATGAGAAATAAAATCATAAAAAAGAACAAGATTAAACGGAGGATTTTACAATGAAAAGCCTGCTAAAATACATAAAAGATTACAAGAAGGAAAGCGTCCTCGCTCCTCTATTCAAAATGCTCGAGGCGTCCTTTGAACTGATGGTGCCGCTTGTTATGGCATCGATTATCGACCGAGGCATTGCAAACGCGGACACTTCCTACATTATTAAAATGGGGCTAATCCTCGTCCTTTTGGCAGCAGTCGGATTAATCAGTGCGGTAACGGCACAATATTTCAGTGCAAAAGCGGCAGTCGGCTTTGCCACAAAGCTAAGGTCCGCGCTGTTTTCACACATTCAAGGCTTATCCTACACCGAACTTGACACCGTCGGCACAAATACCCTGATTACGCGCATGACAAGCGATGTAAACCAGCTCCAAAACGGCGTCAATCTGACACTGCGCTTATTGCTGCGCTCACCGTTTATTGTATTTGGCGCGATGATTATGGCATTTACGGTAGACGTTAAGGCGGCTTTGGTTTTCGTGGTGGCAATCCCGTTGCTTTCCATTGTCGTGTTTGGAATTATGATTGTCAGTATGCCGCTTTACAAAAAAGTGCAGGCAGCACTGGATAAAATTCTTGGCAGAACGCGCGAAAATCTTGCAGGCGCGCGTGTTATCAGGGCATTTACAAACGAAGAAGCGGAAATCGCGGAGTTTGAGCAGGAAAACGAACTTCTCCTAAATACGCAGGTATTTGTCGGAAAAATTTCGGCGGCGATGAACCCCGTCACATATATTATTGTAAACGTTGCTCTTGTAGTCCTTCTGTGGACAGGCGCAATCCGTGTCGACAGCGGCATTATCACACAAGGCGCGGTGGTCGCACTCGTAAACTACATGTCACAGATACTGGTTGAGCTTGTGAAAATGGCAAACCTGATTATCCAGCTCACGAAAGCGCTTGCCTGCGCAAAACGTGTCGAAAGTATTTTTGCGATAACTTCAAGCATGAGTGACGGAACAGTAAAGAAAAATGACATAAGTGTCATAAATAAAGAGCGCACAGAAAAAAATGCGGCAATTGTCTTTGACCATGTATGTCTTACTTACAG
>CAMWNY010000375.1 GCA_947175775.1 uncultured Lachnospiraceae bacterium
AAGATTGGGAAAATTAGCCTGCAAGGGAAATTCAGACCTTTTGACACCCTAATCTGTTAATAAAATTATAAGAAATTTTTTATAAAAAAGAAATCCTATATTTTTAATATTTTTGGTATTTTTTTAATATTTTATCATTTTTCTTCCATATTTTTAGACAAAACATACAAACCGGAACCAATTACCCTTCTAATTGATACATAATCCAAGCCATAACTGTCATGCCTGCGGTTTCCGTGCGCAGAATGCGTTTTCCAAGTGTAACAGGTTTCATGCCAAGCGAAATCGCCGCGTTAATCTCGTCCTCCTCAAATCCGCCCTCGGGACCGATAAAAACGGCAATGCGCTGTCCGTCGTGCAGGTTTTCCATCATCTTTTTCGTTCCCGCCATTCCCGACGCGCCGTCCAGTATATTTTCCATTTCGTATGGTACAATTTTTACATCCATATCTTTGGCGTATTCCAATGCCTGGCGGTAGGTCATCACATTTTTAACCTGCGGAATAACGGCGCGCTTGCTCTGCTTTGCGGCGGCCTCCGCAATTCCCTGCCATCTTGCGGTTTTCGATTTTGCTTTTTTCTCGTCAAGCTTCACCACACAGCGTTTCATGGCAACGGGAATAATTTCATAAACGCCCAGTTCCACCATTTTTTGAATAATAAGTTCCATTTTGTCGCTTTTTGGCAACCCCTGAAACAAATACACCTTTGCGGGCAGCTCCACGCCGTCCTCCTTGATAAAACGCAGTCTGCATACAACCTGTGTTTCCGTGATTTCCTCTATCCCGCAACGGTAGTCTTTACCGTCCTCTCCGTTGCTGACGCTGATTTCATCGCCGATTTTCAAGCGGATTACGTTTTTAATATGATTGACATCATCGCCTGTAATTATGACACTTGTGTCATAAATTTGGCTCGGATTTACAAAAAAATGGTACATTGTGTCGTTCCTTCCCTTTTATTTTCGCGAGTAATTTTTTGACTCGTTATGTATTGATTGCAATCAAAATTGTTTCTACATCGTTCCCGATTATTTTTTCTTTACTGAAATCTGTCTTATCTAACAAAAATTTTTCCGGTGCAAAATAATGATAGGGGAAGGACTCCACATGATATGGTCCCTGTTCGTCACTTAAAACAGGATATGTTTCCCTGACTTTAAGCAGTTCTTTTAACAGGTCTTCATCATCGTATTCCATCCTAATAAACTCAGGATACCTGTCCATAATATAGTGCGCCCGTTTCTCGGCACAAAGTCCAAACGCCTCCATGCCCCACTGATGCGCCTGCTGTGCACAATCTCTGTCATGAAATGCCAACGCCAGCAGCCTGTGATTGAGCAGCGCAAGGCAGGTCGATATCCGCACCGCCCTGTTCCACGCCGGCAGTATACAGCTGTCCCTCGTGGCATGAATCACTTCCCAATGAAGGAGATATGCCTCGTATAAATTCAGTGCCTGATTACGGAGTCCGTCTGTAATAACAGAAGTCATTTTCTGCGCTTTCAACGCGGGATTGCCTGTTTCCTTGATTTCCTGAATAATGTTTAATAACTTTTCTTCCATCGCCTCTCCATCGCTTTCCGTTTCTCACAGTCTTCTTTGCACTTCGGCAACTGTTCAGTGCCTTCACAGTTACAAGCAAAAATCCATGCAAAATTACCTTCGGTAATGGATTTTTGCCTGCTAAATTTACGTTTTCTCACGGTCAGCGCAGTAAATGCGCAGACCTGCTATATAGTTACGCACTTCGTCAACCAAAAGCGGCTGTATCTGAGGGTATGTCCATTTGCCTGGCAGCTCGTCAAGCAGCAAAACCTGCTCCATTTCGCTATGCAATTCCTGCTCAAACGTTTTGATTTCTGCATAGTAGAGCATTCCGAAGCTTTCCTCACCCGTTTCGTTTACCCGGTTTTTCCCAAGAACGGAATAAACGCATACTGGTTTGATATCAAATGCAATGCTCCCTTCCCGTAACCGCGCCAAAGCTTCTTCAAATTTTACCCAATTGGCAGAATCAACTTCTTTTGACAATCTAAAATCGTCCTTTTTTACCACCGCCTTATATCCCAACATCAGCATTTCCTTTTTTTCATACGGATAGCTTTTTATATATTGTACATTCTCCACATCCAAACCGATTTCCTCTTTTATCTCACGTACAACCGTTCCTTCCGCTGATTCCCCAATTTTCATAATACCAGCAACGCAGACATATTTTGTCGAGGATACATAATTCTGCCGCAACAGCGCAATCTCATTTTGCTCGTTCACAACAGCGGCAATAATGCTCGTCGTAAACGTATCCCACAACGGTATGTTACATTTTTCACAAAATGGAATTACCCCTTCATCGCCGATTTCTTTTTTTCCTGTTTTCGTTCCGCAATGCGGACAGTATGTAAAGTGCATCTTATTCCCTTTTCCTGCGTGCCTGTTTAAATATTATCATTGATTGACTACTCTGTATCTTCCTTTACCAAAGCATACATCTTCATATCCAACACCCGCCCGTTTTTTATGGCATTCTTTCTGAGCAGACCTTCCAATTGCCCTTTTCATTTCCTCCTTAATGAAAAGGAACTTCCTCAACTCATATTATACTATATACCCTTTTCCATTTCCATCACTAATTCCTTAACCTTTTTTGTTATCTGTTCCTTGATTATTCACTTGAATACCGTTTCCATTTTTTCAATACCTACAGAATACCTTTCCACAATTATTTTTGCAGGAAGAACTGATTGGAATGCTTTCATAAATTTCTCAAAATCACAAGAAAAAAGGACGGATAAAGTCTAGTACCAAACGACATAAATACAAAATAGTCTACAACTTGCAGACTATTTTGTATCCATCATTTTTGCAACTTCAGATTCCAACGTTTCTATTGTAGGAAGACTGCGTTGATATTCTTTACTGAGCGCATTGCTTAATTCATACCCTGCAATACCAATCGGCTGCGAAACTTCTTCCAAAGAATATTCTGCCACAACATTATCCTTATCTTTACAAATAAGTAATCCTATTGCCGGATTATCGCCATCTCCTGTTAATTGTTTATTTACTGCTGTAACATAAAAATTCAGTTTTCCAACATACTCCGGTTCGAATCTCTTTGTTTTCAGTTCTACGACAACATAACAATGGAGTTTTATGTGATAAAACAGCAAATCAATAAAAAAATCACGTTCTCCAACCCGTAATTGAACCTGACGCCCCACATAGGAAAAACCTGTTCCCAGCTCCAACAGGAACTGTGTAATCTGATTTACCAAAGCATCTTCCAATTCTTTTTCATCATAATCATCCCGCAT
>CAMWNY010000376.1 GCA_947175775.1 uncultured Lachnospiraceae bacterium
CGTCTGTATTTATCATGATTTGAAAAACCATCTGCTGGTGCTTCAGGCGCAGGCGGGAAACGGGCAGGAAGTTGAGGCATCCATTGCGGGACTGCAAAATCAAATTCAGACATATGAAAACTATTACCATACAGGAAATGCGGTTTTGGATATTCTCATCCGGGATAAAGCGAAAATTGCGCAGCAGGAACAGATTGATTTCAGTGCCATGATTTCCTTTGAAGACGGCGGATTTATTGAGCCTTTGGACATTAGCACGATATTCGGAAATGCGATTGACAACGCAATTGAGGCGAGCTGTAAAATTCCGCAGGAACAGCGCCTGATCACGGTGCGGGCGAACCGTATCCGCGATATGCTGGTAATTACCGTGGAGAATAACGCGCCCAAGACAACGGGTAACTTGGAAAAAACGACAAAAAAAGACACATTCCTGCACGGGTTTGGACTGCCTAACATCCGTAACGCCGTGCAGAAATATGACGGTCAATGCAGTACAACTTATGAAAATGAGATGTTTGTTTTGCAGATTGTTATTCCGGTGTTACTTGCGTGACGAAAGTGTATGTTCCGCTTTGCAGATAAGCTGCGTCATTGTTCCCATCGGGCAGTACACGCACCACGAGCGCGGCTTGAATAAAAGCATTGTGACAAATCCGAGCACGGTGGAGGTAAGCATCACGCTGTAAAAGCCGAAAGCAAACTGCGCAACGCCGTCCGAAAACAGGGTACCGTGATATGCCCAATGCCAAGGCAGCTTAAAGGTCCAAAGCAAAGTTACCGTTGTGTGCAAGTCCTTTGCACCGGCAAACACCAAATATGTATTCCATAGCATCATAAAAAACATGGTAAAGAAAAAGATTAAAAAGCCGTACCGGAAATAATGGGATTTCATCCATTGCGGTACGTCTTTTTTGCGGGAAAGCCCAAATCTGCCGCCGACAAGGGCAAACAACTGCCCTCTGCCACAGTATTTGTTGCAGTAAGCTTTGTTACCCTTAATCACGGCAATCAGCAGTGGGATAAAAAAGCACAGCAATCCAAGCCACGCAAACAGGATATTAAAAAATCCTAAAATCAAATAAGTTAACGATGCAATCCAAAGGAAATCGTACCATTTCTTTTTCTGTTTCATTCTACTGCCTCCTCCAATGCAATAATGCTTGCGGGACATTCTTTTGCACAAAGTCCGCAGCCGACGCATAGCTCCTTATTGACCTTGGCGCAGATTCCGTTCGGAATGGTGATTGCGTTTCGCGGACAGACTTTCATGCAGCAGCCGCAGGCAACGCATTGTTTCGTGTTGACACTTGCTTTTCGTTTCGCCATCGTATTGTTCCTCCTGTAAGGTATTTGCCTCATATGTATTCAAAAAAGTGAGCATTTATTCTGTAATAAGGTCATTATAATTCCTGATACCATTGAAAGGTTGGTTTTTCCCCGGTTTCCTGTTCGTATTCCGCTTCCAAAGAGCCGCAGAAATACCAGTCAAACAGGGTTTTTAAATTAGGCGCGCCCTCTCTTCCGTGCAGAAGACCGTCGCTGCCCAAGTAGTATTTATTCCATTCAAATTCCTCATGGTCAAACCATACCAAATTCCACGTTCTTTCGTCGTCTTCATTCACTTTGTCTTCAGGTCTTGACAAATCAATGCACAACGGTCCCCATCCTGCACCCCAATCGCCTATCGGAATGAGATTTTGAAAACAGCCATCGGGAAGCTCACAAAAATCGCGTATTTCCTGTAAAAATTCCATCCGTTCTGACACTTGTGTCATATTTTCAGGACTGTCAAGCATCAGCCAAAGTGGTTCAGGACCGTCCCAGCCATCAATGATTGCGCAGATTTCGTTACTCTGCGTTTCGGGAAGCCGGTAAGCAGTCAAAAACGCCTTGTACAATGAAGGCAGCGTCACTTGGTGCTCCTGCTCAAAGGCAGCGATTTCTTCTTCCGTAATGGTGGACTTTTCAAATTTGTCTTCGGGAAACCAGCCCCGTTCTTTTAATTTTTGGAATGCGTGCTCCATAAAATCTTTGTCTTCTTGTGAAATCATAGGTGTGCTCCTTTCATTTCAACCGGTAAATAGCGGTGTGCGGTTTACTGGTTATTACATATAGTATAGCGGATGATTGGCGGTTTTGCTATCATTTGTTGGGATTATTTTTATGAAAGTGTAACAGGAAGCCTTCGACCTCCTGTTACATGAAAGTATTAAACTATGCAAAAGGATGGTCTTCCCCGGTTCATCGTATTAATTTTTTCATCGTAGATATTAGGTTTTTCATTTTCCATTGCACCGCGCTGTCCCCACGATATAATGAGCTTAATTCCGGCAGAAAACACCAAAACCGTTTTTTGCCGAAGCCTATCCATTAAAAAATAAAAAAGAGGTATCGCATATGAACATTTTGGAAACGACACACTTAACAAAAGAATACGGAGCAGAGCCAAACCTTGTAAAGGCTTTGGACGACGTGAACATTACAATTGAGCAGGGCGAATTTGTCGCCGTTGTCGGGACATCGGGCAGCGGGAAATCGACCTTGTTAAATATGTTAGGCGGTCTTGACCGTCCAAGCGCAGGCAGCGTCAAGGTGGACCGTTATGAATTGGGAAAGCTTTCGGATGAGGATTTGACCGTATTTCGCCGCCGCTGTATCGGATTTGTATTTCAAAATTACAATTTAGTCCCTATTTTAAATGTGTATGAAAACATTGTAATGCCCATTCAATTGGACGGAAAAAAGCCGGACGAGGCGTTTATTCAAGAAATCATCACATTTTTGGGATTGGAAAAAAAGCTTTATCATATGCCGAACACGCTCTCCGGCGGTCAACAGCAGCGTGTGTCAATTGCAAGGGCACTGGCAGGCAAGCCCGCGATTATCCTTGCCGACGAGCCGACAGGGAGACTGTATGCGGCAGAAGTGGAACTGGCGCCAAGCAGTCAGGCGCGTGAAAATCTGAAGGCATTTTACACGGAGGAACGGCTTCGCGATTTTGCGTCGTATGCTCCAAGCTTTCCTGTTTGGAAAGAGGGCTTTGATGCTGCACTTACCGGTGCAAAATGCCCATGTACCGTATTTGGCGCGGACGGCTTGATTTTGGAGGCGGCAGCCAGTGAAAATTATTTATTAAACGGTGCGTTTGACGCGGAGAAATTTGCCAAAGGAAATTATTGTTTGGCAATCGGTCCTTCGACGAGTCCAAGCGATTTGCTCCCGACATATGCGGTGGGGGAAACAGTACGGATTCAAGACCGGTAATTTGAGGTTATGGCGGTGATAAGTACGTTGCAGCCAATGGTTGAAGAC
>CAMWNY010000377.1 GCA_947175775.1 uncultured Lachnospiraceae bacterium
GGAGCCTGCCGCTTGAGGAAAGTTTTGAAAGGATACGGAAAAGTTTGGTGGCTGCACGATAAGGGAGAGGAAAGCAGCGCAGGAAAAGAAATACATTTTAAGCAAGGCGCAAAGCTGGCGGATTTATGAATACTAAAAAGCTTGCGGTTCAAGCGTTTCCTCAATGTACCGCAAGCTTTTTGTATCCTCTGTTATGCTAAAATCCGCTCAATTGTGTCCCGCTCCTCCTGGCAAAACTGCGTATTTTCAAGCATTCCGACATTATCCAATATCTGCGCCGCGCTTGACGCACCGATTAACACACTGGTAATATCTCCGTCCCGTAAAATCCACGCAAGCGCCATCTGCGCCAGGCTTTGCCCGCGTTCTTTTGCAAGTGCATTCAGCGCGCGTACCTTGTTTAATGTTTCCTGCGTGATTGCAGCCTCCTTTAAAAACCGCCCGTCTGTCCGAACACGGCTGTTTTCGGGAATACCGTTCAGGTAACGGTCTGACAAAAGCCCTTGCGCCAACGGACTGAACGTAATGATGCCAATCCCGTTCCATGCCGCGTAGTCCTTCAACCCGTCCGTCTCAATGTCACGGACAAACATCGAATATTTTCTTTGATTAATAATAAACGGCGTTCCCATTTCCTGAAAAAGCCCTGCAATCGCAATTGTCTGTTCCTTATTATAATTCGAAATTCCGATATACAATGCCTTTCCACTTCTGACAATTCCATCCAACGCCCTTGCCGTTTCCGCTAACGGCGTATTCGGGTCCGGTCTGTGATGATAAAAAATATCCACATATTCCAGTCCCATTCGCCGGAGACTTTGGTCAAGACTTGCCACCAAATACTTTTTGCTGCCCCAGTTTCCGTAAGGTCCTGGCCACATATCATATCCCGCCTTCGTGGAAATAATCAGTTCATCCCTGTAAATCCCAAGGCTTTTTTCCAAAATGCGTCCAAAGTTCTCCTCTGCGGAACCTGCAACGGGACCATAATTATTTGCCAAGTCAAAATGCGTAATCCCATTATCAAATGCCGTTTCGCACATTTGAACCATGTTATCGAAATTGCCGTTAGAGCCGAAATTATGCCACAGCCCCAACGATACCGCCGGAAGCAGCAGCCCGCTTGCGCCGCAGCGGTGATACTTCATTTTATCATAACGCGTTTCTTTTGCTGTATACATTGTAATCCTTCCTTTCTGACAGTGTAAAATGGAATCGTATAGTAAGCGTGATTAAAAATGACACATGTGTCATTTTTGGATTTATGCACACAGGCGCCCAAAGGAAATATGTCATCAAACCGATAAATCGGTTCGCTGATGGGTGCCCAGCGCGGCAAGTAGGGGAAGATGAATCTTCTCTACTCGATTGATTTGCTAGTTTTAGCACTGCTCTTAATTAAAACTTATTTTGCCCTGCCGATATTGTTTTATTGTCGGTAACCTTATTCGGAAGAAAGTGTGAAATGAAGCTTTCATTGCATTTTGCCTTCTCATAAGAAAATAGAAACCATGACAATGAAAACAAAATAATATAAGACATTATAACATAAAAAATATTAGAAGCGAATGGAAATTTTTTATAAAATAAAGGTTTTTGAATCATATCAAATATGTTAGACTAAAATAGAACAGGACAGCACCCTCCCAAAGAATGGAGGATTATGATGTCTTATCATTGGACTAAAGCGCAAGATTACACATTGGATACTATTCTTACAAAGGAGATTTATACTCATGAATTATAAAATCATACGGCTGACAGATAGCCCCGCATTAAAAGAACAAGCTGCGCAGTGGTTTCACGAAAAGTGGGACATTCCCCTAGCCGCATACATGGAAAGTATGGAAGCGTGTCTGACCAATAAAACCCCCGTGCCGCAATGGTACCTTGCAATTGAAAATGACCGTATCATCGGCGGCTTAGGCGTTATCGAAAATGACTTTCACAACAGAAAGGACCTTGCGCCAAACGTCTGCGCTGTTTACACGGAACAGGATAAACGCTGCAACGGCATAGCCGGCGCACTGCTCAATTATGTATGCACGGATATGAAAGCGCGCGGCATTGACACCTTGTATCTTGTAACGGACCACACCTCATTCTATGAACGCTACGGGTGGGAATTTTTGTGCATGGTACAGGGCGACGGCGAACCGGAACTGTCAAGAATGTATATTCACAGAGGTTAACACCTTGTAACAGTTCGTATGTACAACGATGTACAAACTGCGTTGAAAGAACTGTATAAAGTCAAACGCATTTGCAAGTTACAATGCATTTTTAGGGCACGCTTTCACACACTCATAACATAAAATACATTCTGTCCCGTTTTTGCGTGTTCTCGCATTATCTGTCACATCGACATTCATCGGGCAGACCTGTTTGCACCTGTCGCATGAAACGCATTTGCTTTTGTCACACCGGATACGCAGCAAAGAAAAATACGACATTGGCTTTAAAAACACTGTAATCGGACAGACATATTTGCAAAACGCACGGTTGTCCCTGAGCATAAACGCCAATATAATTCCGGCGGCATAATACAAAATGTTTCCGATCAAAAATGCCCAAAACATGATACGCTCCATGTCGTTTATCTGCGCAAGAAACAAGGCGCTGACAAAAATAAAAGACAATACAAACAGGACATATCGAAACCAACCCCATTTTTTGCGCGGCTGCTGTGGTACTTTATAAGGAAGTAAATCCAATATCATCGCCGTCCAACAGGCGAAGCCGCACCATCCCCGCCCGAAAATCAGCGGACCAAAGATTTTTGCCACCGCGTAATGAATGGTTGCCGCCTCAAAAACACCGGTAAACAGATAGTACCAAAACCCTTCAATCTGCATATTTTCGTTCGAAAGCAATCCGAGATAAACAAGCATATATGTCCCGACCAAAAACTGCGCAACCCTGCGCGCATGCCGGTAGTGCAGTTGAAACAGCAAAAATCCGACTGCGAGCGCCGTTCCGATATAGCTGAAATTAAACAGGTAAAAAACATTCTGTTTGGTAAGCCAAAGTGTGACGCCAATCGTCTCGAAAATCAGCCACATCATGATAGGCAAAACGAATTTTTTTGTTTTTCCCAAACTGCTCATTTCATGCCCTCCAATTTCTCAACGCATCGCTGTGCCCATTCGATACAGGTTTTAATAAAGCAAAAGCCGAAATCTGCCGTAAATTGCCAGTAAACCGTTTGGTAATCGTCTTTATCAGAACCGTAGGTTTCGATACTTACGGGCACGGATTGCATACGCTCCAAATATGCCTCGCAATCTGCCTGAAATTGCCGCAACTTCTCAA
>CAMWNY010000378.1 GCA_947175775.1 uncultured Lachnospiraceae bacterium
CAACTGGCAGGACATCAAGGACTCCGCTATGAATACGGTTTGAAAAACTACCGGGAAATATCCTGATTCGGAATGGAAACGAAAGCTGATTTTGTCTGAACATTCTCCTATCAGGCGCATGAAATTTTATTGGCGTTGGAAAGATTTAAAATCATGGGTGAGCGTCCATATGGTACGGCACAAGATTGGCATTGAGCACTGGGTTTCGACTCAGAGAAGTGACCGGACTGGAATCAGCCGTGACGAACTTCCGCAGGGCGCGCTTGTCAATCATGCATGTGAAGCAGATGCGCAGGCACTGATTAATATTAGCAGAAAACGTCTTTGTTCCTGTGCAAGTAAGGAAACAAGAGAGGCGTGGCAGCTTGTCAGGGAGGAAATTGAAAAGACGGAGCCAGAGCTTGCAAGCTGTATGGTGAAGGAATGTGTTTATCGCGGTTTTTGTCCGGAAATGTTTTCTTGTGGGTATTCCAAGACGGAGGCGTTTGAACAGGAGCTTGCGGAGTACCGGAAAGGGGTTAATGCTTAGGGAGGAGATTTTTGGTGGAGCATTCAAATATACTGCTTGAGAGTTGGTCGCCTGTGTGCAATATACAGGCAGTTGTGGAAGAAACGAATCAGAACTGTTACCTGTATTTGTGGTTTTTTCCGGGCACGGACAATGCGTTTGTGAAGAGCTGTTGGATATGCAATACGAACGGAGCGCCAAAGAAGCTTGATGTTGACGGTATGCAAAACGGTATCGCACCGTCAATGCCGGAAGAATATGTGCTCCATGATCCAAAGGGAATGCGTCTTGATGCAGACAGTCTTGATTTGGTTTGGTTTGAGGAGGGTGACGCAGCGGCGCTGCTTTGCGATGATGATTTGATCTGCGTTATTCCGGGCTGGTCAGGATTCAGTGGATTTATGGGATACTCCGCATTTGCAAAGGGCATGTCGCCGCTTGCGTGGGAGCTGACGCAGGCAATGCCTCTTTTATCCGAAAGAGTAGCAAGGAGCAAAGAGTATTGGGCAGGCTTTGATCTTGACGGAGAATACTGGAATGTGGCGCAAAAACAGCATATAGAGGTTTTAAATACCTTTTTTGGGGCATACCGGAAATATTATGCGATTGACGATGGGGAATTTCCGCCAAAGGCATTGGTTACGGGAGAACAGGATAAGATTTGTTACTGCATTACGGCAGGTGTCAGTCTTCTTGCGATGCCCACGGTGGAGCAGTATTATTATGATTATCCCAATGATTTCAGACGCGTCGAGATTGGATATGCAACTGTCAAAA
Source organism: uncultured Lachnospiraceae bacterium (assembly GCA_947175775.1). Classification (GTDB taxonomy): domain Bacteria; phylum Bacillota; class Clostridia; order Lachnospirales; family Lachnospiraceae; genus COE1. The sequence continues at coordinate 1,286 of CAMWNY010000378.1, forward strand.
AGTATGAAGGAAGTATGCAGCCGATGCTGTCTTACATATCAAGTATTACCAATATTCCGTGGGATGAAGTAACGTTTTTGGGACACGGGCATACGATACCCTTTCAGGGAATCACGGGTTACAGTGCGGTGTGGCTTTTAAATGCGGAGCTTTTGGAAACGATTGATACACCGAAATATCCTCAAATAAATGGCGAACGGATAAATCTTTTGTGGCTTGTTCCGTTAAGGGACAGCGAATATGAATGGATTAAGGAACACAGCAGTGAAGAGGCGCTTAAACGGTGCAAGAAGGCGCACAGGGAGCTGATCGTGTTTGATGGGGAAGGGATTTTATAATTGATAATAATTAAAATAAATCAATAAAAATGATTAATTTTAACCCTTTTCAAACATCTAAAGGAATGGTATGATAAAACAGAACTGAACAAATAAGAGCTGTGAAAAGAAGCAGTAACTGCACAGAGCGTTTCAGAGAGCTGTCGTTTGGTGCGAGACAGTACGGGAACTGCGGTGAACTCGTCTTGGAGCTTTGTGCCTGAACCGGTATGAAACTGTATCAGTAGGGTGCAACGGAATATCCCACGTTATCGGGATACGGCATGTTTGTGCCAAAAAGGGTATACTGTGGGAAACGGTATAAAGTAAAGTGGTACCGCGGAAGAAATTTGATGTCTTTCGTCTTTACAACGGGAAGTTGTAGGACGAAAGATTTTTTGTCTTGTGAGACAAATTCGAGAACAATGTTGACACTTGGCGAAAAGGAGCGTATTTTAAGGAGGATGAAACATGAAGAAGTTTGATGCAGCGTATGAATTTTTAAAAGAGATGTATAGTGACGGCTATTTTCCTGATTTTTTGGTAGATAAAATTAAGGCTGAGTTGGAAAACGTGATTGCTTTTTTGGAAACAGGTGTTACGGACGAAGGACAGATTCAGGAGAAGTTTGACGCAATGACGATTGCAATCAATGACCTGCAGGAGGAATTTGAGGAGAACGACAGTGAAATTGAAACGGTGGCAAGGGACAGTATTGCGGCAGATGTGATTGAAATTTTAAATTGGTTTGATATTGATATTGATGTCGAGGACGCGCTTGGAGAGCGGGACTGGTAGTGTCTCAGAATAAAAACAGATAATATTGGAGGATAATAACATGAAAAATGCAGCAAAATACGAAAAGACATATTTTTTACCGCCTGTCTGCACATATGACTGGGTGAAGAAGGACGCGATTACAAAACCGCCTATTTGGTGTTCGGTGGATTTGCGCGATGGCAACCAGGCGTTGATCGAGCCGATGAGCCTGGAGGAAAAGCTGGAGTTTTTTACACTTTTGGTAGACATTGGATTTAAGGAAATCGAGGTCGGGTTTCCGGCGGCTTCGGAAACGGAGTATGAGTTTATGCGCGCTTTAATTGAGCGCAATATGATACCTGACGATGTGACGGTCCAGGTGCTCACGCAGGCTAGGGAGCACATTATCAAAAAGACATTTGAGGCGGTCAAGGGTGCGCCGCATGCCGTTGTCCACCTTTATAACTCGACATCTGTGGCACAGAGAGAACAAGTGTTCAAAAAAAGCAAAGAGGAAATCAAACAGATTGCGGTTGAAGGTGCAAAGCTGTTAAAACAGCTTGCCGACGAGACGGAGGGCAGTTTTTCGTTTGAGTACAGTCCGGAAAGCTTCCACGGAACAGAGGTTGAGTATGCCGTGGAGGTTTGCAGCGCGGTACTTGACGTTTGGCAGCCGACCGCCCAAAATAAGGCGATTATCAATATTCCGACGACAGTCGAGAATGCGATGCCGCATGTGTTTGCCACACAGTTGGAGTACATTCACAAAAACATAAAATACAGGGATGCCGTGACACTTTCCGTTCATCCGCACAATGACAGAGGGTGCGGCGTGAGTACGGCGGAGTTGGCGGTTCTTGCGGGTGCGGACCGTATTGAGGGGACATTGTTTGGAAACGGTGAACGCACGGGCAATGTGGATATTGTCACGATTGCGATGAATATGTTTT
>CAMWNY010000379.1 GCA_947175775.1 uncultured Lachnospiraceae bacterium
TGAAAAATACATTGTGTTTAGAGACAGGATTTTAAAATATCAGATTGGAAATCAGGCTGAAAAAGAATATGTATGCAATGAGTGTAAGAAATTAGGTATTGCTAATGAGCAGATGAACTGGTCAGAATAGGAGGAAGCATGAGGATATTATTAACATCAGCGGGTTTAGAAACTGAGGAAATTAAAAAGTGCTTTGTGGATATGGCAGGTAAAGAGATGTCTTTAGTAAAAGCCTTATTTATCCCTACAGCGGCAATAGATGCAGATGCAATAGAAGTTTTACCAAAATGTATGAATGATCTGTTAAAATGCGGTATCTTAGGTAAAAATATTGACGTATTTGATTTACATGCCGGAATGGAATTTGAGAAATTGCAACAATATGATGTGGTATATTTGTGTGGCGGAAATACACGTTATTTGCTTGAAAGAATCAATGCTACAAGGTTTCATAAGTCTTTAATGGAGTATATCAATGACAATGGACTGGTAATAGGGGTAAGTGCCGGAAGTCTCATTTTTTCCAATAATTTGGATAATAATTTGGGGTTAATTGATACAAAATTAGATGTTCATTGTATAGCGGGGGAAAGAAGGGGCAAATTGACATATCCATTAAAAAATAATATAAAACTTACAAATACATGTGCGCTTGTAATACGGGATTTCCCAGATGGTGTGGAAATAATTGGAGAATAGAAAGAGGACAATATGTTTCAAGGATTTAATGAGTCTGCCATAATGTATTATAAAGCAATTCATAAGGAAAACAGTAAAAAAGTATATCAGGATAATGAACAGCTATATCTTGAAGGTGTGAAATATCCTTTAGATGAACTATATTATGAAGTGTATAACTATTTTAATGGCGTTGACAAGGACTTGTTAAGTAATAGAAGGAGATGTATTTCTTCGGCAAGAGTAATTGAAGATTTTAACGAAGCACGTTTATTAGAAATTCAAGGAGAGAAATATAAAAAGGAATATTATCCGAAAGAAGATATTGTTTTACAAGAATGGTTAAAACGCAAAAGAATTTCTTGCATACATAAAGAAAAGCTTAATGCTAGATTATTAGTGGTCTTGGCACGTATAAAATAGAAATCCAGTAAAGTTCCAATGAATCCTCTGCATCCACCCACATCTGCATATTTCACTCAAAGCAGAGCAAAGCCATTGGTATACCGATGGATTGCATTTATCAAGCGGCTCATCTATTGCTCAGGGATCTAAGGTACATTGAGAGCAAGAAGTAGTCTTTAATCCATCTTCAGCCTTGTTGCAGTCAATCCGTAGGAAATACCCGTCAAAGGTGGTTATATCAATGTTGTTGAGGTTCTCATTGTAATCTGCATATATGAATTTCATATCTTATTTGTCCGTTCGCTAATTGAATTATCGGCGAAATTAAGAAAGCATTTCAATCAATTCTTCCTGCTCAATTTATTCTGTGTTATAATTTGTTACAGATTTTTGTTTGCCTTATTTTTTGCTCTTATGAGAGTTCGTAACATAAGGGAAAAGGATATAACACAAGAGAAAGTCCAAGGGCAGACTCACTTGCTATAAATTTAGCATTTTCAAGGGTGCTATAATTTGCTATATATTTTTGTTCTGCTATACGATAATACGTACAGCAATCAAAATTGCAGGACAACAGCAGAACAAAACGCACACACTCAAAAGGAACACGAGGTAACTGATAAATGAAGAAAAAATGGATATGGATTTTACTGCCCGTACTGCTTTTCGCAGGCTGTGCAAAGGAACAGAATGAAGGGAGCAAAGAGGAACCACTGCCTCAAACAGAAATCAGCAGTGAGCCAATTACCGAGGAGACAACAAATTCGTTGCAGAGCAGTTCTTTGGAGGACACGGCAGCAGTCATCACAGAAGTTGACTGGTCTGATTATTTTGACGGAATAAACGGAGCGGCAGTTTTTTATAATCCAAATGAAAATATGTACCAAATATATCAGGAGGAGCTGGCAAACACAAGGCGCTCTCCCTGTTCTACTTTTAAAATTATTTCCTCCCTGATTGGATTGGAGCAGGAAATCATTATACCAGATGCGTCCACAAAAACTTGGAGCGGAGAATGGTTTTGGAATGACGATTGGAATAAGGATATTGATTTTGATGAGGCATTCCGTGCCTCCTGCGTATGGTATTTTCGGGAAGTAATCAATGAAATCGGGCAAGATGCTATGCAGACGGAATTAGAAAAACTCCAGTATGGAAACTGCGACAGCTCCGATTGGGAGGGCAGATTAAACACCAATAATAACAACCGTGCATTGACAGGATTTTGGATAGAATCTTCCCTCAAAATATCCCCTAAGGAACAGACCGAGGTCATGGAACGGATTTTTGGCAGCCAGTCAGCCTATTCGCAAAAAACGCAGGAACAGTTAAAACAAGTGATGTTAAGCACACAGCAGGAAGAACCCAATCTTGCAATTTACGGAAAAACAGGAATGGGCAAAGCAAACGGCGTCACGGTTGACGCATGGTTTACGGGATTTGCGGACCTTGCAGAAAAGCGCATCTATTTCTGCGTTTATTTGGGAGAAACAAAGGAAAAAGATGTCACGAGTGCAAAGGCAAAGGAAATTGCATTGCGGCTGCTTTTAGACCAAATTTCCATAAAATGATTGCCACAGACGCCATAATTTTATGTTAAATTACATTTAAATCTGTTATAATGGGCATAAGCGGTCAGGGTATAGACCTAAAACCGCGTGTTTTTTGGAAAGGAAAACAATTTTATGGCGAAACGAGAATGGAATAAAAAGAAGGCTTTTATCCTGTCAGCAGTTTTATGTGTGCCTGTGCTTTGCATTTTAGCAGTTTATCTGTATGGTCTAAACCGTTATCAAACCTGCTTTATGAACGGAACGGTCATTGACCAGATTGATGTATCCGGAATGACAATACCGCAGCTTACGCAGCGCATTCAAGGCTATGTTCTTGAAGTGGAACAGCGCAAGGCGGACGGAACCGTGCTGGTAGAAGAAATATCAGGTTCCGAGATTGGGCTGTCTTATGTGTCGCTGGAGCCGTTTGAGCGGATTTTGGCGGATCAAAACAGCCTTTTATGGTTTATCCGGCAGGAAAATGAGCAGAATACAGGAACTATGGTTACATATGACAAAACGGCGTTAGAAACAAAAATCAGCAATTCGAGCGGTTTTCGCAAGGATTTTGTCGCGGAGCCCGCAAATGCATACATATCGGATTATATACCTGCGGTCGGATTTGAAATTGTCAAGGAAACATTGGGAAACCGTCTGA
>CAMWNY010000380.1 GCA_947175775.1 uncultured Lachnospiraceae bacterium
CGGCTGTTTTGGCGGCTGTAATTTTTGTGCGCTTACGTTTCATCAGGGGCGCACGATACAGGTGCGCAGTCATGAATCCATTATTGCGGAAGCCCGGCAGATTACGGAGGATGAAGATTTTAAGGGATATATCCATGATGTTGGCGGACCGACGGCGAATTTCAGACAGCCGTCCTGCAAAAAACAGTTGACGGCAGGCGTGTGCAAGCACCGTCAATGCCTTTTTCCAAAGCCGTGTGCAAATTTGGAAGTGGACCATTCGGATTATCTGTCACTGTTAAGGAAGTTAAGGGCGCTTCCACATGTAAAGAAAGTGTTTATCCGATCGGGAATACGGTTTGACTATCTTATGTTAGATAAGGATAACACATTTTTCAGGGAGCTTGTGGAGCACCATGTCAGTGGGCAGTTAAAGGTTGCGCCGGAGCACATCTGTGACGCGGTGCTGTCAAAAATGGGAAAGCCCCAGAACGCCGTATATGAAGCATTTACGGAAAAATACCGCAGGCTCAATCAGAAAATCGGGAAAAATCAGTTTCTTGTGCCGTATCTGATGTCCTCGCATCCGGGCTCTGCCTTAAAAGAAGCCGTGGAGCTTGCGGAGTATTTGCGGGATATTGGCTATATGCCTGAGCAGGTCCAGGATTTTTATCCGACGCCGTCCACAATGTCAACGGTGATGTATTATACGGGGATTAATCCGGTTGATATGAAAAAGGTGTATGTCTGCAAAAATCCGCATGAGAAGGCAATGCAGCGGGCATTGATACAATATCGCAATCCAAAGAATTATGACCTTGTGCTGGAGGCGTTAAAGGCGGCGGGACGTGAGGATTTAATCGGATTTGATAAAAAGTGCCTGATACGTCCGCGAAGGCTTGCGGGGGAGAGACTGGTTTCTGAGAAAAACAATGTAAGAGGAATTGCCAAAACGAGAGCAGGGAAAAAAAGCAGTGTAGGGAAGCCGCCGAAAAAGAAAACGATACGGAATACGCATAAGAAAAAGGGGTAAAATAAGTGTAAGATTGGGGGACTAACATGGAAAGGAAACGAATACATGAACATTATTATCATTACGGGCGCCTCTTCAGGAATGGGGCTGGAATTTGCCTTGCAGCTTGACGCGATTTTTGATACGATAGATGAGATATGGCTGATTGCCCGCAGAAAAAAAGGATTGCTTGAAGTGGCGCAGTACATGGACCACACGACAAGAATACTTGATATGGATTTAACAGACAATGCGCATATGCAGCGCTTTGAACAGCTCTTAAAAGAAGAAAAACCAGTCATCCGAATGCTCGTCAACTGTGCGGGTTATGGTATTATGGGGGATTTTTCGGAGGGAGACCGGACGGAGCTTTTGGGGATGATTGACCTAAACTGCCGTTCCTTAACAGAAATGACGTATTTGTGCATTGCATACATGCGTAAAAACAGTCGTATTATCCAGCTTGCCTCAAGCGCGGCGTTTCTTCCGCAGCCTGATTTTGCAGTATATGCTGCATCTAAGTCTTATGTCTACAGCTTTTCGCGTGCGCTTGCAAGAGAACTTGCACCACGCGGAATTTATGTAACTGCAGTATGTCCCGGACCAGTTGACACACCGTTTTTTGATATTGCGGAAAAGAACGGCAGCACGCTCGCAATCAAAAAGCTTGCAATTGCAAAGGCGGACAAGGTCGTTCGCAAAGCGATTGCGGATTCTTATAAGAAAAAAGAACGTTCCGTGTACGGCAGAGTGATAAAAGGGTTTGAGCTGCTTGCCAAAGCGGTTCCGCACGAAATGATATTAAAAGCGATGAGTTATATGAAATAGGGGACAAAGGAGTTTCGTTATATATGAATAAACAAAAGCCAAAAAAAGGAGAATACGCATACCCCATGTATGAGAGAAAACGCGTAATTCTTCGTACTATTTTATACTTTGGAATTTCGATTGCCGTGTTTGTGCTTGGATGGGCTTCAACCAAGACAAAAGACAATCTGCTCACCATTGTGGCAGTGCTTGGGCTTTTGCCTTCCAGCAAAAGCCTTGTTTCCGTAATTATGTATCTGCGCATTCCCCAATTTTCGCAGGCATTTTATAAAGGGATTTCGGAAAACATAAAAACAGTGCCTGCAATTTACAGCATGTATCTGACTTCTTATAAAAAGAATTTTCCTGTTAACTGTTTTGCGGTGCGCAGCGGAAATCTGATTGGATTTACGGAATTTGACATCTGTGATGCAGATGCTTGTGAAAAACATATCAAGGAAATGTTAAACCAAAACGCGATAAAAGGAGTGACCGTAAAAATCTTTAAAGAACGGCAGAAATTTGAGGACAGGGCTGTACAGCTTGAAGCGCTCGAACCAAGCGGCAGGGAGGAGGAAATCCTTACGCTTTTATGTGATATATCTCTTTAATTCATCTATGCATGCGAATACAGGAGAGGAATGATAACGATGATTGTACTTAACATTACAAAAAGTGATGCCGGACAGCGTTTGGACAAGTATCTGAAACGTCAGCTTCGGGACGCGCAGAATGGTTTTTTATATAAGATGCTTCGCAAAAAGAATATTGTATTAAACGGTAAAAAGGCAACAGGAAGTAAACTGGTGTGCGAAAATGATGAAGTAACGCTTTTTTTATCCGATGAAACCTATGCGAAATTCGGCGGTGTTCCTAAGGCATCCGGAAAAACAGCCGTTGACGTTACTACGTATCAGGATGCATATATTAAGTTAAAAGGCATGGAAATCGTTTTTGAAAACGAGGACGTGCTGATTGTCAACAAGCCCGCTGGTATTCTTTCGCAAAAGGCAGATGCCGCGGATTTGAGTGCGAACGAATGGCTCATCGGGTATTTGTTAAAGGCGGGATTTTTGTCACAGGAATCGCTTCAAACCTTTAAACCCTCTGTGTGCAATCGTTTGGACCGAAATACATCAGGACTTTTGGTATGCGGAAAGACGCTTGCCGGAAGCAGATATTTAAGCAGTATTGTCAAGGATAAATCCCTGCAAAAGTATTATTATACGTTGGCAGCGGGACAAGTATCCCTGGATACGAGAATTTGCGGATGGCTCTGCAAAAATGCCAAGACAAACAAAGTAATAATCTATCAAAACGAAGCGGATATTCCGAATCCACTGAAAAAAAATGCTGCATATATTGATACGGCGTTTCGCACCATTGAAACAATACATACTAGAATCGGCAGTATTACTTTGTTGGAAGTACGGCTTTTTACCGGAAAAACGCATCAAATCAGGGCACAGTTAAGCGCAATGGGTTATCCGAT
>CAMWNY010000381.1 GCA_947175775.1 uncultured Lachnospiraceae bacterium
GAAATATTTGCGACAGGCCACGGTCTGAGCCCCAAAGATTCGGGAGAATAGGAGGGGACAGCGCCGGTTCCCTGTACATGGAGCACATTTCCGATTAGTTTTACGGTGATATTGGTGCCGTCGTCACGCTGAAGGGTCCACGTCATATTTCCGGCGTTGGTCCATATGGCATTATCTTCGGCAGCATCGGCGTGAACTGCCGGTACGCATACAAGGATAAACATCAGAGTAAAAAGGGACAGGATTAATTTTTTCATAGGTCTTCTCCTTTCGCGGTGTTGTTTTGAAATAATCAAATAATTACTTATAATTATTGTATAATTTGACGTGTTGTCTGTCAACTTTGAATTGGCAGAAAAGACGAAGCATTTGCCGCTCTGATAAAGTTAACGGGGCATATGTTTACAAAACCCCCTGTTATATGATAAAATGGGCGTTAATGAAAAGAAATAAGGAAAGGCGATGAAAATCAATGCAGAATAAGGGCAAATATTATATTACAACAGCGATTGCCTACACATCGGGCAAACCGCACATCGGAAATAATTATGAAATCGTGCTTGCAGACAGCATTGCGCGGTATAAGAGAAAGGACGGCTGCGACGTTTTTTTCCAAACGGGAACGGACGAGCACGGGCAGAAAATTGAGCTGAAAGCCGCGGAGGCGGGCGTAACGCCGAAGGAGTTCGTGGACGATGTGGCAGGGGTTATCAAAGGGCTTTGCGATATGCTCAACATTTCTTACGATAAATTTATCCGCACGACAGACGATTATCACGAAAAACAGGTACAGAAGATTTTCAAACGCCTTTACGACCAAGGCGATATTTACAAGGGCGCATATGAGGGGCTTTACTGTACACCCTGCGAGTCTTTTTGGACGGAGTCGCAGTTAAAGGACGGCAAGTGTCCTGACTGCGGGCGCGAGGTAAAGCCTGCGAAAGAGGAGGCATATTTCTTTAAGATGAGTAAGTATGCCGACCGTCTGATTGACCATATCAATAAGCACCCTGAGTTTATTCAGCCTGTATCGAGAAAAAATGAGATGATGAATAATTTTCTCCTTCCGGGACTGCAGGATTTGTGCGTATCGCGTACGTCGTTTAAGTGGGGTATTCCGGTTGATTTTGATGACAGGCATGTTGTCTATGTGTGGCTTGACGCGCTGACAAACTATATCACGGGCATTGGCTACGATGCTGACGGAAACAGTACGGAGCAGTTCGGAAAGCTTTGGCCCGCCGACCTGCACTTAATAGGAAAGGATATTATTCGTTTTCACACGATTTACTGGCCGATTTTCCTGATGGCGCTCGGCGAGGAGCTGCCGCATCAGATTTTCGGACATCCCTGGCTTTTGCAGAACAATGATAAGATGAGCAAGTCAAAGGGAAATATTATGTATGCCGACGACCTTGCCGAAGTGTTCGGCGTGGACGCGGTGCGCTATTTTGTGCTGCATGAGATGCCGTTTGAAAACGACGGGTCCATCACATGGGATTTGATGGTGGAGCGGTTAAATTCCGATCTTGCAAATACGCTCGGAAATCTTGTCAACAGAACGATTTCCATGAGCAATAAATATTTTGGCGGCGTGGTATCGGACAAGGGCGCTGCGGAGGCAGTTGACGAAGATTTAAAGGCGGTTGCGACAGGCACGTATGATAAGGTGGAAGCAAAAATGGACAGTCTGCGCGTTGCGGATGCGCTGACGGAGATTTTCAATCTGTTTAAGCGGTGCAACAAGTATATTGACGAGACGGAGCCGTGGGTGCTGGCAAAGGATGAGGCAAAGAAGGACAGGCTTGCCACGGTGCTGTATAACCTTGTGGAGGGCATTTCCATCGGTGCGGGGCTGTTAGAGCCGTTTATGCCGGAAACTGCCGCGAGAATTATGAAGCAGTTAAACAGTGAAATCCGCGATTTTGATTCAACAAAGACGTTTGGTGTGTATGCGTCGGGGACAAAGGTAACGGACGCGCCGGAGATTTTATTTGCGCGTTTGGATGCCAAAGAGATTGCGGCGAAGGCACAGGAGATTGCCGAGCGGCAGAATGCGGCGTCCGGCGACGAAGCGGCGCAGGAAAATGACACGAGTGTCATAAATGATGCGGTAATTGATATAGAGCCGAAAGAAGAAATCACGTATGACGATTTTGCAAAAATGCAGTTTCAGATGGGCGAGATTATCGCGTGCGAGGCGGTGCCGAAGTCGAAAAAGCTGCTTTGCAGCCAGGTAAAAATCGGTTCGCAGGTAAAGCAGATTGTGTCAGGCATCAAGGCATATTACACGCCGGAGGAAATGGTAGGTAAAAAGGTCATGGTGCTTGTGAATTTGAAGCCGGCAAAGCTTGCGGGCGTGCTGTCGGAGGGAATGCTTTTGTGCGCGGAGGACGCGGAAGGTAATCTTGCGCTGATGACGGCGGAAAAGCCGATGCCTTCAGGAGCGGAGATACAATGAATCGTTTTCTAAGCCGCCAAAACACGCCGGCTAAGAAACGCTAAGTTTCATTGGGCAAGTGCAGACTTTGAAAGGAGTATGGTTGCAGAGATGAAAGCAGAAGCAATTTTATTTGACTTGGATGGGACGATGTGGAATGCGGTTGACGGAATTTTGCGGACATGGAATGAGGTGGTGGCAAATCATCCGGAATGCGGGAGAGGTTTGATTTCTGAGGAAGAGCTGAGGGGCTGTTTCGGGCTTCCGATGACGGAGATTGCAGCGCGCCTGTTTCCGAAGGCGACAGGGCAGCAGCAGGAGATGCTTATGGATGAGTGCTGTGCGCTGGAAAATGCGTATTTAAGCGAACATGGCGGCGTTCTGTATCCAAAGCTGGAGGAGACGCTGCTTGCGCTGAAAAAAGAGTATCGGCTTTTTGTGGTCAGCAACTGTCAAAAGGGATATATTGAAAGTTTTATCAAGGCGCATCGGCTCGAGAAGTGCTTTGATGATATTGAGTGCTGGGGGAATAACTTACTTCCGAAAGGCGAGAACAATAAGCTGATTATGGAACGCAACAATGTTACGCGGGCGGTTTATGTCGGCGACACGGCGGGCGACGAAGAGTCCGCTCGGGTGGCGGAAATTCCGTTTGTGTACGCGTCGTACGGCTTTGGAGAGGCAAAGGAGCCGGATTATATTTTGGCGGAGTTTGCAGAATTGCCAAAGATTATGGAAAAGATTCGTTTTTAAAGGAAAATCAGAAGCGGGAGGTAAAAATGCCGCTGCTTCTGATTTTTGTATTATGGAAAGTTTGCGGATAATATTAAGAAAAGTATGTCAAA
>CAMWNY010000382.1 GCA_947175775.1 uncultured Lachnospiraceae bacterium
CGGACGATACCGAGGAACTCGGCGCGACGGTGAAGGACTGGGATACGATTAAGGCGACTGCAGGCGAGCTGAATGCAAAAGGTTATTATACGTTTGCGTCGTATGCGGACACATTCCGTCTTTACGGCAACAGCATTGACGCGCCGTGGGTTGCACCGGGCGAAACCGTAATTAAGGTTGACCAAAAGATTATGAACTGGATTAATGATTCCAAGGAATGGCTGGACGCAGGTTATTTGGACAAAACCGTGAAGGGACAGTGGAATTCCGACTGGAATCAGGCGATGGGCTCTTCTTCAAAGGTGTTTGCGTTCCTGTTTCCGGCATGGGGCATTGATTTTACGTTAAAGCCTAACTGGGACGGCTGGGACGGCATGTGGGCGGTAACAAATCCTCCGCAGGAATACAACTGGGGCGGTTCTTATGTGCATGCGTGTGCAGGTACGGACAATCCGCAGCATGTAAAGGACATTATCATGGCAGTAACTGCAGATACGGACAATTTGTTAAAGATTTCACAGGAAAAGACGGACTTTACCAATACGCAGAGCAGCATGAGAAAGGCGGCTACGGACGACAAGAACTTTTCTTCTGAATTCCTTGGCGGACAAAATCCATTTAAGTATTTCTCTCCGGTTGCGGAAAATATCGTGATTGCACCGCTTTCCGCTTACGACCAGGGCTGCGTGGAATTAATCCAAAATTCATTCAGCGATTATTTTCAGGGAATGGTTGACTTTGACAAGGCAAAGGCAAACTTTGAGACGGCAATTATTGAGCGTTATCCGGAAATTACCGAGGTACAATGGCCGCAATAAAAAGTATCTGACGATTTGCTGCGGTGCGTTTGCGCACCGCAGTACGCCTAGGAGAGCATTGATGAAATCAATACTCCGTTAGGCGTGCAGAATACACACGAATTTACAAAGGAAGTTGCTGTTTCGCAGCGTAAATTCGGCGCGGAAAACGCTTTAATCAGCGTTTCCCCTATATAAAAGAAGGGAATGATAGCATATGAAACAAAAACGTAAAAAGATTGATTACGCAAAATGGGGATATATTTTCATTCTTCCGTTTTTTGCAGCTTTTTTCATTTTTTCCTTTATTCCTTTGATTGATACTATTCGCTATAGCTTTTACGAATATTACCGTTCGGGAATTAAGGAGATTGGTCCGAATTTTGTCGGATTCCAAAATTATGCCAGCCTGCTGCAGTCCGATATGCTAAAGTATGCGGGAAATACGCTGATTTTGTGGCTAATCGGATTTGTCCCGCAGATTGTGATTGCGCTTTTGCTTGCACAGTGGTTTGTGGACGCGCGCTTAAAGCTTCACGGCAAGCAGTTCTTTAAAGTGGTTATCTACCTTCCGAACCTGATTATGGCATCGGCATTTGCAATGTTGTTTTTCACGCTGTTTTCGACAAACGGACCGATGAATTCCATTCTGATGTCGATGGGGCTTACGGACCATGCAATTGATTTTTTGGGCTCAGTGTTTGGAACACGGTCGTTGGTTGGACTGATGAATTTTCTGATGTGGTTTGGTAATACGACGATTATGCTGATGGCGGCGATTATGGGTATCAGCCCGGATATTTTTGAGGCGTCGGAGCTTGACGGGTGCAGCAGTACGCAGCGGTTTTTCCATATCACGCTTCCGCTTATCCGCCCGATTTTGGCATACACGCTGATTACGTCCATTATCGGCGGACTGCAGATGTTTGACGTGCCGCAGATTTTGACAAACGGACAGGGAAATCCCGACCGTACGTCCATGACGCTGATTATGTTCCTGAACAGTCATTTGAAGAGTAAAAACTATGGTATGGCAGGTTCGCTGTCGGTATATCTGTTTATTGTAAGCGGCATTTTGTGCTTTATCGTTTACCGCATGACAAATGATGATGATTTGGACGGTTCTAAGGCTGCTGCAAGGAAAAAGCGGAAAGCGGGAAGGAGATAAAACGTATGAATTCAAAAACATTAAGCGCTCTGCGCAGTATTTTTGCACATGTAGTTCTGATTATTTTATCGTTTATGTGCCTGTTTTTCTTCTATATCTTATTTGTCAATGCGACGCGCTCGCACGCGGATTTGCAAAAAGGCTTTTCGGCGCTTCCAGGAGGTCACTTTTGGCAGAATTTGAAAAATGTGGCAAACGACGGAACGTTTCCGATGATCAGGGGTATTTTAAACAGCCTCATCGTATCAGGAAGCTGTGCGGCAATTTGTACTTATTTTTCATCGCTCACGGCATACGGACTGTACGCGTATGATTTTAAATTAAAGAAAATCGCGTTTACGTTTATCATGGCAATTCTTGTCATGCCGACGCAGGTAACGGCAATGGGCTTTTTGCGGCTGATTACGAAAATGGGCATGTATGATTCCCTGCTGCCGCTGATTATCCCGTCGATTGCGTCACCGTCCGTATTTTATTTTATGTACAGTTATCTGCAGTCATCGCTGCCGCTGTCTTTGGTGGAGGCGGCAAGAATTGACGGCTCGAAGGAGTTTCGGACATTTAACCAAATCGTCCTTCCGATTATGAAACCGGCAATCGCGGTGCAGGCAATCTTTACGTTTGTCGGTTCTTGGAACAATTATTTCGTTCCTGCGTTGGTCATTCAATCAAAGGACAAAATGACGGTGCCGATTTTAATTGCCATGCTGCGCGGCGCGGATTACATGAACTTTGACATGGGTAAGATTTACATGATGATTATGGTGGCGATTGTGCCGATTATCCTTGTCTATCTGCTTTTGTCAAAATATATTATTGCAGGTGTGACGCTTGGAGGCGTTAAGGGATAAGAATGGGTGAAGCTATGACAGAAAAAAACAAAATTCACAGCGGTACGCTGACACAAAATTTTTCACATCGGGAAATGATACATAGCATGTTTGCACGGGAGGCAGCGGCGCAGGGGATTGTGCTCTTAAAAAACGAAGACATTCTCCCGCTGGAACGGTCTAAGGCGGTTGCGCTGTTTGGAGCCGGAGCAGGAAAGACCGTCAAGGGAGGCATTGGCTCAGGAGATGTCAACAACCGGGAAACAGTTTCCATATACCAAGGACTTACGGACACAGGTATACACGTTACGAGTAAGGACTGGCTGACGGATTACGAGGGGCGTTATGCGCACGCAAGGGCTGCGTGGAAGGAAAAGATACTGGCGGACGCAAAGGGCATGGAAAATCCCTTTGACGCTTATGCGGCAAATCCGTTTGTCATGCCGACAGGGCGCAGCATAGCGGCTGATGATATGGAAGGGGC
>CAMWNY010000383.1 GCA_947175775.1 uncultured Lachnospiraceae bacterium
TGAATATCATATGTTTCAGGAAAAAGCATCAAATCTGCCGTTTCCACCTGCACCCCGTCCACATAACACGCCAAACTGATACCACTGTATATTTTTTTGTTATAATCGTACCGTGTGCGCCACAGGTAATTTTTCCCCTCATAGGAAATCGTCCCAAACTCTTCTTGCACGGCATCATAGCTGCTTGTTTTCTGATAGGTACCGTCTTCCTGTCCCTTGTAGAAAACATACTCCGTAAAGCCCGCCGAACCTCCAAAATATTCCTCCGCAACAAGATCCAAAATACCGTCATTATCCCCGTCTGTCATTACCATAATGTAGTTCCCTAATCTGTCCGCCCGCATCACATCGCTGCGCAGCGCCATGTTGTCCTTGGCAAGCGCGAGAACCTCCTTCTTTGTTAATTCTTTGTCATTCATCAGTCCTTTTAACGTTTCCGCTTCCGTGCCGTCAAGCATGGATTTTGTAATAACGTCTAAAAGCGCCTGTGGTATGGCTTCATTTTTTCTTTAGTTATCGTCGATTTTGTGGAGGTTTCCGTCGTTTTCTTCGGGAAGCATTCCGGCGTAAAACTGCTGATACCGCTTTTGTACGCTTATACTGTTTTGTTTCCACTCCTCGATTGTGAAAGTTTCATCAAACAGCACACGCTCAGCGCTTTCCCCATAAGCGCATATCCGCACGCTGTCCTCGCGCACGTTTGCCGCACATTCACGTTTTTTCACCAACGCAGTCCCTTCCCATTTCCAAATCTTCTCTGTTTGTTCGAACGCATCCCAAGACGATTTTCCTTCAGCATCTTTTGCATATTCGACATTATAAGTCCATATGCTCTGTGCCTGCGGATAGTATTCTGCATTCCATGAATGCACCGAAAACTCCTCCGGTATCTGCGCTGCCTCATACACTTTTTTGTCTGCATTCCAAAGGTAAATCTTTGTTTCCGATATTGCCATATCAGGACAGCCGTCAAAATTGCAGTCCTCAAATGCAGGAGCGTCGTTCCATTCCCCATATGCAATATTTTGATACAGGGAAGTAAAATACCCGTCCTCAAACAACAGGATTACCCGCATCCTGTCTCTGATTATGTCTTGGCTTACCAAGAAGGACATATCGTCCTGCACATTGATTTTGCTGTAAAGTTTATCCGCATTGCGATACCTGGCGCCAAAATCGCAGATACCGTCTTTTCCCCGGACTGCCTTGTCATCAAGCAGTCCTCCAAAACTATAATCACTTTCGTCCGAAAGCTCTTCCACAAGATAGACGTCGTTCCCATATATCAGTATGTAACCATTGATATCGGGCTTTTCATAGCTCAGCAGGTAACAGCGTTCCTTTCCCCATGCATACCGCTCGCTAAGAACAGTGTCAGGCAGCAAATCCAGCAATGCACTGAAAAGCTCCATGATATTGCCGTATTCCGCATGGTAATTTGTAAGCCATATGCGCGGCGGAAACGGTCCGCTCTTGCCATATCCCTCCCCCTCCCCAATTTTTTCCGCTCCTATGAGGTCTATCACGGCTGCGCTGCCAGCCATCTCCTGCTGTTGTGCGGTAACGCCGTTGGGGAGCGTGATACAGAGACTGCCATAACGCAAGGTGTCCTGTTCCATGACTGGCTGCGTGTCAAGCAGCTTCAATACAGCAAATGACGCCGACAATTCCGGTTCGGCTTTGTCTTCCGCCGTCTGCGCTTCCTGCCCGCTGTCGGCATGCGACTCATCGGCATTCGAAACAGTCTCGGCTGACGCGACCGTGCTTTGTGCCGTTTCCTGCAATGCGGGCGGCTGTGTGCTGCAGGCGGCAAGAAGCAGCGCAAGGATTATGATGCCCGTCAGCAGCACGGTCTTGTGGTTCAAATGGAATAATAACGGTTTCATCTGTGTTTGTACTCCCTTCTACTGTTTTTGCCAATTTCCCTATCGTTGAACAGTGTTGTTATCGTACTCCTCACGTATGGTGTACACTGCATCCGCGGTTATTTTGTATACGGTCTGCGTCTGCGTTCCTTCTATTAAGAACGCCGTAATTGCAAAGTCGTCAAGCCCTGTCGGTTTTTTTGCGTTGTCATCGTGCTCTAGCCCCGTTCGGGAAATGACGTGAACGATTGTCTTGTTTTCATACAAATCCGCCCATATCATAATCGGGAATCCTTCTACCGTCTCGATTGCATCTTCAACCGCTTGGATTGCGTCCCTAGAGGCATCTGTTCCCGTATCCTTTCCGGAAAAGCTGATATATTCCCGCGTCCCAAGATTGCTTGGTGTCCAAACGAATTTCTCATACTGCTCCAATGCATCGTCATTGTTCAAATCGCACCGGTATTCATGCGTCCCAAGCGGTAATTTTTCCTCCGCACTGCCGATAATATCGGCGTTTTGGTCCATTTTTTCTTTGTATGCGCAGGCATTTTCCAGTGTTTTCTCCGCAAGCGTCCTATATTTGTTTGATGCGCAATCGGTAATTTTAAAATCGTACGATTCGGGCGTAAACATCAAATTCTTTATTTCCGCCTCCACACCGTCAACATAGCATGTAAGACTGATGCCGCTGTCTTCCTTTGTGTCGTAGTCGTAAAGTCTGCGGCATAAATAATTTTTTTCGTCATAACGGATAAAGGTAAAGTTTTGATGTACGGCATGATAGGTACACGTCTTTTCATAAGTGCCATTCTCCTGTCCTTGATAAAAAACATATTCCGTAAAACCGCCACTTCCCCCATAATAAATCTCCGCCACAATATCCGAAATGCCGTCGTTGTCCCCGTCAACCAAAAGCATTGTGTAATCCCCCTCCGCTTCCGCACATTCGACATCATAGCGCAGGGAGAGATTATCCTTGGCAATGGAGAGGACTTTTTCCTTTGTTAATTCTTTGCCAATCCCGAGGGTTTCCACAAGCGCGTTTTCTTTATTTTCCAGCATGGCTTCTGAAACACTGTCCAAAAGCCCCTGCGGAATGTATCCCTGATTGTAGTCTATCTTATGGAGCATTCCCGTATTTTTTGCCGGAAGGGCTTCTGCATAGAATTTGCGGTAACACGCCTGCACCGTATCGCTGTTTTGCTCCCACTCCGCGATGGGGACAATTTCATCACACAAAACGGTTTTGTTTTTATCATGGTATGCATAAGCACAAATCCGCACCGCTTCTTCCCGCACCTGCGCGGTGCATTCGCGCTTTTTTGTCAAAGTCGTCCCTTCCCACTGCCAAAGTGTTTCCGTATCGTCATATCGCTAACAGTAAGTCGCACCGACGGCGTTAACCATAAA
>CAMWNY010000384.1 GCA_947175775.1 uncultured Lachnospiraceae bacterium
TGTAAACGGAATGAGCACAATCAACAAAATCAAAAACGGAACACTCCTTACAATGTTGGAAACAAAATCAAGGATTTTATAAACCACCGCGTTTGGTCTGATACCGTCCTTGTCCGTCACACGAAGCGCCACGCCAAGCGGAAGTCCGAACACATATCCGAAAAGAGTTGACACGAGTGTCATATACAGCGTCTCACCGATACCCGCAATAATCATATCAATGACTGCCTTATCCCACATATCCCGTCACCTCCTCAACCGCCAAATTCCTGTCCCTTAAATAGTCACGCATTTCATCCGCCACAGCCCTGTCCTCGGGAAGCCCTAAAATCATTTCCCCATGCGCAATGCCGCTCACATTCTTTGTGTCCGCTTTCAAAATATTAACGGGCATACCGAATTTTAGAACCATATTTGCAATAACCGGCTCATAAGACGAATTTTCGGAAAAGACAATCCGGACACAGTTCTTTGTCTCAAGGCTCTCCACCAATTCATAATTCTCACCGTGATTGCGCAGCACCAGCTCCTTTGCCTCATCAGACTGCGGGTGGCTGAACACATCTATCACATTTCCGTGTTCCACCAGTTCCCCGTTTCCGATAATCCCCACGCGCGTACAAATCTCACGCACCACCGCCATCTCATGCGTAATAATCACAATCGTAATGCCGTATTTCTGATTAATTTCCTTTAACAGCGCAAGAATGGATTTTGTCGTCTGCGGGTCAAGCGCGCTCGTCGCCTCGTCACAGAGTAAAATCTTCGGATTTGTGGCAAGCGCACGCGCAATCGCTACACGCTGCTTCTGCCCGCCGGAAAGCTGAATCGGATACGCTTTCGCCTTGTCGGTCAGCCCTACAATCTCCAACAGCTCATTGGCACGCGCACGCGCCTTGTCTTTTGGCATTCCCGCTATTTTTAACGGAAAGCAGATATTATCGGTTACGTTTTTTTGCATCAGCAGATTAAAATGCTGAAAAATCATGCCGATACCGCGCCGCTCTTCCTTCAATTCCTTTTCGGAAAGCTTTGACAAATCCTTCCCGTCCACCATCACGGTCCCCGACGTGGGCTTTTCCAAAAAATTGAGCGTTCTGACAAGCGTACTCTTTCCCGCCCCGCTCATTCCGATAATGCCGAAGATGTCGCCCTTTTCAATGGTCAGACTCACGTTTTTTAATGCCTGCACGGTCCCGTCTTTTGTATTGTATATCTTTGATACGTTATTTAAACTAATCACATTTTTTCCTCCACGCCGGTACATATTTATTGCCGATTTTCTCTATTATATAGATGTTTCCATATCCTGACAACCCTTTTCGCCCAAAAATCTGATCAGGATACGCCGCAGGTCCTCAATTTCAATAGGCTTCGAAAGGAAATCATCAAAGCCTGCTTCAAGCATTTCTTCCTTCACACCGGTCACCGCATTTGCCGTCAGAAGCACCACCGGAACCTCTGCAATCGCACCCGTAAACTTCCGAATGTTCTTCATCGTCTCAAGTCCGTCCATCTCAGGCATCATATAATCCATAAAGATAATATCGGGTGTTTCACCGTCTTCCAATAGCTCCAAACACTTTATTCCTGATTCCGCAGTCTGCGTCGTCATTCCCATAAGCTCCATAATGCCCGATGCCACGTCCAAATTCAGCTCATTGTCGTCCACAATCAAGACACGCCCGCTGTTAATCTCCGCTTCCTGCGGTTCTTTTGGCACAAACGCCTGCGCAGTCTGCATTCCGCTTTCTTTGTCCGCACCCGGATTATCCGCACTGCCGCTTTCCTTGTCCGCCGCCTTATCCTTGGCGTGCACTCCCTCACCGTCCGCAGCCAAAACAGCCGCACTCTGCACAGGCAGACCGTCCGCCGCTTCCTCCTGCGCGTCATGGTCCAGCTCCTGCCAAATATTAACGACAAACCGCGTGCCCTTTCCGACTTCACTCTCATAGAAAACCGTACCGTCCATCATATCCACAAAGCTTTTCACAATCGAAAGTCCCAAGCCCGAACCCTGTACGTTGTAATTATTTTTCCGGTCAACCCGCTCGAACTTCGCAAACGCCGTATCGCTGTCCGCCTCGCTCATGCCGATACCCGTATCCTCGACTTCAATACAAATGAGCGCTCTTTGGTTAACAATCTCTTTCAAATGCACCCGCAGAAGAACGCTGCCCTCCGGCGTATACTTGATGCTGTTCGAGACAAGGTTTAAAATAATCTCCTGAACCTTCACCCTATCGTCATAAAACCGAGCCGGAAGCTCACTGTCAAGCTGCACCAAAAAAGCAAGCCCCGCATACCCTGCCGGTATCTCCACCATGTGGCGGATTTCGTCAATCAGCTCATTAAAACGGTACTTTACTTTAACGAGCTTCATTTTCCCGCTCTCGATTTTTGTAATGTCAATCAAATCATTAATGATATGCAGCAGAATATCCGACGATTTCTTGATTTTGCGAAGATACCCATTCACAATCTGCGTATCATGGTTTTTCAGCGCAAGCTCCGCGTATCCTACAATCGAGTTCATCGGCGTACGGATTTCGTGTGAGATATTTGCAAGGAAGTCCGTCTTTGCCTGGTTGGCGTTCTCCGCCTCCTCCTTTAAGCGAATCATCTCACTTGTGTACTCATCGATAAACGTCATGTCAAAAATCCATACCACGTACCCCTGTATCTCATTGCTGTCCGCGCTCTGCATTAAATCCGACAAGCGGAACTCATAGTGCCTGTCGTCAATTTCGTACACATTTTCCCTCACTTTGACAAACTGCTCCAAATCAAAACTCCCGTTTGTCTCCATAATCCGCGTAATCAATTTCTCCGCCGCCTGATTTTGGTAGAGCAGCGTCGTTTTCGTATTATCCACAACCGCAATCCCATGCTGTGTATCCTCAATAATCCGTTCCTGTGCCAGCTCCAGCGTATCCAAAAGACCGTAGCGCCGCACCGCAATCAAAAAACAGACTTCCGTCGTGGTAATCGCGAACGTGGCAGCGTCAAAATAAACCGGGCTGGTCAGAAGAAACACAACTACCACCGCCATAGGAATTGCCACCGCCATAAAAACTGCCGTCATTCGAAGCTTTGCAATGCGTTCACTGCGTGTCAGTTCACGAATTGCAATCATCAGATAGATTCCTGCGCCTGAAAACAAAAGCGCC
The DNA here is from genome assembly GCA_947175775.1 of uncultured Lachnospiraceae bacterium. Classification (GTDB taxonomy): domain Bacteria; phylum Bacillota; class Clostridia; order Lachnospirales; family Lachnospiraceae; genus COE1. The sequence goes on from CAMWNY010000384.1 coordinate 3,171, forward strand.
ATCCACACATAATAAAACGGACCGTGTGCTAAAAGCAGTGCAGCCCTGTCATATGAACGGATTGCATAATCAACTCCCGTATAAAACAGAC
>CAMWNY010000385.1 GCA_947175775.1 uncultured Lachnospiraceae bacterium
TAAGGAATATGGTTGCTAAAGCAACCGCGCTCCGGCGCGAGAGTCCGGCGAGCCGAACTCTTTTTTATATTCAAACAAGTCAGCGGAAACGCTCATTCCTACCCGTTATGACTGTCGGCATGATTTTAAACGTAACTGCCTTTTCGCCTGCGTAGTCCCCAATTCCTTTGAAAATGACTGTCGCCGTACCTTTCTTTATATTATTGCGATAAGCTGCAATCTCATAATCCGTTCCCAGCTTCAATGTCTTTTTTGCCTTTCCGTCTTTTATTGTGGCAGATGTAATGTCTGAAGCTTTAATTTCGACGCGTCTCCCAGTGTAGGATTGCGGAGCTATTTTGATAGCAGCCTTTGAAAGACTAATCCCTTTTAATGTGTACGTTACTTTTACCGTTCCCGCATAGGAACCAATCCCTTTTAGCGTGACAGTGATTACTGTTCCTTCCTTTGGATTACTGGTTTTATCCAGTTTTTTTGTTCCTGCGGAATATGCCTCAATTGTATAATCCTTATTTTTTACAAGGATACCCCCATCGCTGTCGGTTATGACCGGATTGCTCTGATATTGATTTGGCTTTCCGCTGTAAGCTGCGTTTGGCACCCGAATGGCGATATCAGGGCTTGTCAGTTCCTTTGTTGTAATTTTAAAGGACATTGTAAGACTTCCAGTATAATTTCCCCGTCCCTTTATGATAACGCTTCCTGTGCCTGTCTGTTTATTGTTTTTATAAGACAGCGTATAATCTTTTCCCTCTGCGAGTGTGCTATTGTTTGCCGCAAGAATAGGTTTGGGCATTGCTCCGTTCTTTTGCATTTTCACGCTGTTTATCTTGGATTGATTTATAATCATACTCTGTGTCAAAACGGTCGGAGTGCGTTTTATGGTAAAGTTTATCTTCTTTGTTCCTGCATATTCTCCTTTACCTTTTATAATCAGAGTAGCTTTTCCGGGATAAATATTATTGACATAACTGACGGTATAATCAACATCTTTTTTTAGTACCGTCTTTGCAAGCGTGACTTTAACCAGCTTATCAGGCAACTTTATCTCCGTCCCATTTTGGTAATCCTGTACTGGTATTTTTTCGAGTGTGGCTTTGCCAATATTTTTGTCTTTGTCAACAATGATGATTTTGGCATTGGAAACGCTTCCTTTAAAGTTTCCAATTCCCTTAATCGCCGCGGTGTATGTGCCTGCCGACGTGTAATTGCCTTTGCCAAAACTTGTGACCTCAAAATCCTTTTTTTCTTTTAACGCCTTTCCTCTGTAAGTTACTTTGGGGGCTTTCTTGTGTGCTTTATTGTCATGGATATATACTGTGTCTTCAATTATGACATCCTTGTCATTTATTTCTCTTGGTTCGATGGTAAATCTTTTTGTAACGGAACCGGTCAGGTTACCCTTTGCTTTTATCGTAAGAAGGGCGGTTCCGGCGTTTTTATTGTTTTTGTAGGATACTGTGTAATCTTTTCCCTCTTTTAGCGGGACTTGTAGTATACCTTGATGTTCTGTTTTATCGCACTTCCAGTATATGTTTTGGTCTGTAAACCGGAAATGTACAGCCCATCTGATATGTCACCCTGCTCCGGCAATGAGGCATCTTCTGATGCGCTCTCTTCCTCGTCGGCGCTTTCCTCTATGGTACTGCTTTCCTCAACGCTGCTGCTTTCGTCTGTTTCACCTTGTTCTTCTGAATGCAGCTCATTAGAAAGCACACTTACCGGATAATATTTTTCATTGGTAGCCAAATCTATTGATTCATCTGCTTTTGCACGCAATCTGTACCAATATACGGTATCCTTGTCTGTATGTTCTACAATAATGCTGTGGCTTTTGTTGTCTGTGAATTCTTCGTAAAGTATGTAATCAGCATCAATACCGATACGTTTGCGATATAATTCATAGGTTTTGGCATGTTGGACGGATTCATAGGTGATAATGTCATAACCTTCTATTTTTCCGGATAATTTGGTGATTTTAGGGGACTGTGGTACCGTGTATACATAAATATCATAATTATGGTCTGTTGCAAAAGCGTTATTTTTTGCAGTCCATTCAAAGCTAAATTTATTGCATCCTGGCTGAGCTCCCTTTATAATCGCTTTCATTCCCTTATCTGTTTTTTGTGTCTGATTTTTTCCTTCTGTCTTAAAAAGTGTATTAATTGTAATGTTTACTTCTTTTTCTTCACCAACAACTATATCTACCCTTTTAGGACCAGAAGATACTTCCGCCAATACAATATCCTGCAGTGCTGCATATCCTATATTTCCTGCTTTGTCCTGTACATATAATGTTATAAGATACTTTCCGGAAGTCCATAATCCATTTATGTCACTCCATATACACACAACCGTATCACTGACTATTTTGCAATCAAAATTTTTTTCAATTCCGCCTTCATCCCGAATGACCATCGCCGCATTTACAACACCTGTTACACTATCACTTACATTTGCGGTGCAGTAAAAATCTCCGCTTTCTTCATAAACATTCAAATTTGATATGACTGGTGGTGTTGCATCGTATGTAAAATGTCTACTATCTATAAAATGTTCTTTTCCATTCGCACATATTGCACTAACCGCAACAGTATAGGTTTTCTGCTCAGGCAAATTTAAATCATAATTGCATAGATATGCATCTCCCGACTTATTAGCCGCTGCTGTCTCTGTTTTCAGCAAAGTAATGCCATCACTGTTATACAGTTTTACTATAAAATTATTTATTGCATACGAGTCTGTTGCAGTAGCAGTAATTTTTACTGTTGACGTTTGAAATGCAGCCCAATCCGCAGGAGCTGTTATCTGCCCTGAAAAATTACAGGGTTTTGGCACAGGCGAGGTTACCGTAAATTTGTCATTAATCAACGTAAGCTGCTTTCCTGACGCGTCTTGTGCCGTAATTTTATAATAATACGTACCTGCCGGAAGCATATTGAACAGAAGCGCACGGTCAATCACTCCATTTGCCAAAGAATAGCTTGTTGCGTTTGGATTGATTGTTTTGGAATATAAAACAGTGCTGTTATTGTCTGCCAAAATGTATCCGCTTACCTGATTTATTATGTAATTGGAACTTATCGTTCCCGTACAGGTCCAATATGAACCTACATTTAAATTTCCGGGACTGGATTGTCCTTTCATTTGTAATGTAGACGCTGCACCTGACGAACCCGTACCGACTGTCACTTTGCTTTTATCAAAAGTATATGTAACTGATCCTGAGTGATACGCCAACGTCGGA
>CAMWNY010000386.1 GCA_947175775.1 uncultured Lachnospiraceae bacterium
TGAGAGGGCATAAGCTTTAAGTCAGCAGGCGTCTCAATATCCTGCAAAAGCCCCTGCTTCTCTTCAATCTCGTTCGCAATACGCTTTTGCATATTCATTACCCGTTTCTGCATTTTCTTCGTCTTTGCGCCGATATATGGTCTTGTACCATTGCCCCTGTCATGCTCTTTTATCGGATCATACCCGATTTTCGTGCGCTCATTCTTGTCCGCCCAATCCGCGGAACGTTTTGCCATCTGCTCCAGCCGCACGATTTCCTTTTTGTGCTTTTCATTTTCTGCCTGACAAAACGCGTCCATACGGCTCTTATTCTCCCACCATGACGAAAAATTACCGCTCTGCACCTCAATGCTATTGCGGTTTAACACCAGCACATGGTCGACGCACGCATCCAGTAAATCGCGGTCATGCGACACCAGCAAAAAGCCTTTCTTTTGGGCAAGATAATCCTTCACGACCTCCCGTGATTCCTGATCCAAATGGTTGGTCGGCTCGTCAATCAGCAAAAAGTCATTTTCCCCTGAAAACAAAACCGCAAGTAGAACTTTTGTTCTTTCTCCGTGACTCAGCGTTCCAAACGGGCGGTAAAGCGCTTCCGCGTCCAACCGCAGCTTCTCAAGCTCACACAGCACACGCCAAAATTCACAATTTGGTTTTAACTCCTCATAAAATTCCGCACAGCTTTGCTGACACTGCTCTGCCGTAACCGGATACGGAAAGTAGGCAAACACGGCATTCGTGCGAATGCTTCCCTGATAATCATACTTTCCGAGCAGCAAATTTAAAAACGTCGTCTTTCCCTTTCCGTTTCTTCCGATAAAACCCAGTTTCCAATCCGTGTCGATTAAAAACGTTACATCCTCAAAAATATTGTCAAAGCTTCCCTCGTAGTGGAAGGTGACATTCGATACACTGATTTGTGACATACGCGAAACGCCTCCTTTTTCCACACTGCTGTTTTTCCCTGTATGCACTGTACAAAAAGAAGATTATGCATTACTGCCAAAGCAACAAAAACAGTAACGATTTTTCCACACAAAAAGAGAGGTTGTGCAGAACATAACCCGCTTTTGGCAACAGGATAAAAACAGCAGCGTCTATACTAAAACACCTTACTGTTTCATCGGGTAGGGAACCCTTTCCCTGCCCGTGCGCCGGATGTCCGTCATCACTCATTTGGACATCCATATGCATAAGAATCCATGTTTTCCAAAATCGGTTATTTCCGCATCTTTTCACCTCTCTCATTTTTTCGTTTTATTTTGACATTTTTTGTTGACAATCCTGCATCTGCAAGACTAACTGTGCCTATTATAATGGAATGTCAAATGGTTTGTCAACTGCTTTTGTGATTTATAATATTATTTATAATATCTTCTGCTACAACAACACCGGCTTTACCACATCATTTAAATGTCATCGCAATAGTGGTGAATTTCCTGAATTATTTCCCCATACGGTCTGTTCTTTCCAAAAAGAAGCGTTGTTCCAAGCACAAATCCATCAATTCCTTTCGGTGCGAATTTTAAAATCTTATCCGCACTGCACGCCCCGTCCCAATAAGCTTTGAAGCCCATCTCTTCTTTTAAGAGCAGAAGTTTATCAATCTTTTTCCCAACATAGGGCATGTACATCTGCCCCGCATTGCCTGGATTGACCGTCATGACAAGAACTTTCCGGACAATCCGAAGCATCTCGTAAACAGTCTCCACACTTGTTCCAGGATTAATAGCAATCCCCGGTATCATCCCTGCGTCGATAATCTTTTGCAGCGTTGTTGACGGATGATACTCTGCTTCCGGATGAATATAGACCGTATCTCCTTTTCTCAAATTATCTAAAAACAGCTGCACATTATTATTTGGATGTTCTATCATTAAATGCACATCAAGCGGTTTTTTTGTCGCCCCGGCTATGTATTTCATATCATTTAAGGACATGGCAAAATTGGGCACAAATCTTCCATCCATGATGTCAATATGAAACGAGTCAATTCCTCCTTCATCCAAATCCCTTATTTCTTTTTCCAAATTTCCATAATTGGCACACATCAGTGATGCCGTCAGTTCAAAATTCATATATTTATGTTCTCCAATCATATCAATTGCAGCCCAAAACAAATAAAAAATTATCTGTCACACATGCATTCCTGATATATCCTATTGTATTCCTTTTCTGTATTGATATTCTCCTGCCGCATCTTTTCATCCATCCAACCGCCGTTAAACCGATGAACCGTATATGTATTTTTTGTCTTAACCGTTTGTCCTGACATATAATCATACGGATGAAAATAATCAAATGCATATATGTTCATTCCCATAACATTTTGCGTCTTTCCATCCATTTTATAACCGTTTTTTAATGCCACATTCGTATCATAATATCCACAGGTGGTTCTGTTTTGACTTCCGTCTTCATTCAAAAAAGACAGACTTTCCCGCCTTTCCAAAAAACGTAAAATTGCCTCATGCCCCTTTAGCGCACCGCTGCATCCGCCAAAGTTAATCGTCTGCCACTTTTCCACACCACAAAACGCCTGCTGATATAGCAAGTAATCCAAATTCCTGACCACTTCCACATCTGTATCCATATATATTCCGCCATGATTATACAAAATATCCAGCCGCGCATAATCCGGTACAAAACCATATGCACCTGCGGTGTAAGCCTGTTCCATATAAGTATTCTTTGATAAATCATAGTTTGACTCATCCCACTGGATGATCTCATAATCAGGACAGTATTTTTTCCAGCTGTCAATACACTTTTGCAGATTATCGGGAATCGGATTCTTTCCAAGCCACATATAATGTATTTTTTTCGGAATAAGCTGTTCATCCGCCAATACCGCAGCTCCGGATGAAATGCCGCTGCAAAAATTGTGAATACACATCATAGGCATAATATAGCAATACATATCGCTTGTGCAAGGCATATTGCCTAACTGGTCCAGCACTTGTGCATACCTGCTGATTGCTATGATAATCGCCGTATTGCTTCCGGCATCTTTTAATTGTTCGGCAGAAAAAATGTCTACCTCCCGATTCCCTAAATTAACTTTTCCTGTCTGTTCTTTGCAGTTATTGTCAATGTAATACAATACACGGGACCATATGTTATACTGCTGCAAAATCTGCGGAACAGTAACCGTGCCAAGGGCACCCGCCGCATATTGAATTACAGACATGGTTCTCCCCGGCATCTCTCGGGCCGGCTGTGGGGGTGCGGGGGGGGGGAGGTG
>CAMWNY010000387.1 GCA_947175775.1 uncultured Lachnospiraceae bacterium
GTGCGCATCAGGAGGGGGTCGGACTGCTTCCGTATCGTATGTGGCTGTTTGAGGAACGATATATTTTTAAATAGGCTTATACAAAGTAAGAAAGGCATGGGGGTTGGCATGAAGTTCAGCATTATCATTGTGTGCCTGAATGCAGGCGGGCGCCTTCGCGAAACTGTGGAGAGTGCGCTTGCACAGCATTATCAGGAGTATGAGATTGTCATAAAGGACGGCGGTTCGTCGGATGGCTGCGTGGAGGCGCTTTCGACGGCTGTAGACGATGTGCGGCTTCATATTTACCAAAAACCGGACACTGGGATTTATGACGCCATGAATCAGGCGGTGGCGCTTGCGCAGGGCGATTATTTTATTTTTATGAATGCAGGTGACAGCTTCTATGATAATGGGGTACTTGATAAAATATCGAGCGTTATACTAAAAGAGGAGCGCAGACCGGACATTGTATACGGGAATCTTTACCATAAAGGGCTTGCGACGGTCATTGCCGCATCTCCCGAAATAAATGATTTCACATGTTATCGAAATGTTCCCTGCCATCAGACATGCTTTTACAGCCGCGCGATGTTTGAGGAGCGTGCGTATGAGCCAAAGTATAATGTGCGTGCGGATTATGAGCATTTTTTATGGTGTTTTTATGAAAAAGGGGCAAAGATTTGTTATGCGCCTGTAACAGTTGCGGTATATGAGGGCGGCGGATATTCGGAGACAAAGGAGAATAAAAGACGTTCGGCAAAGCAGCACAAGGAAATTACTGTAAAGTATATGGGGCGGAAAAAGGCAGGGAAGTACAGACTGATTATGTTGTTGAGCCTGGCTCCGATTCGAACCATGATTGCAAACAACAGATTTTTGTCAGTAGGATACAATAAGTTAAAAACCTTATTCTACAAAAGGAAAGGAAGAGAGGGTTCATTATGAGAGTGTTATGGCTGTGCAATATTATGCTTCCGTTTATCGCGAAAAGCCTTGGACAGAAGATTATTGTCAAGGAGGGGTGGCTTTCGGGGCTTGCAAGCAAATTGATTTTAAACCGCAGCCGGCATGACATAACGCTTGCGATTTGCTTTCCGGCGTCGTCTGATTTGGATATGGTAAAGTCGGACAAGTCATTGTTTGTGAAAGATCAGGCGGATACGGTTGATTACTATATTTTCCGGGAGGACACGGCACATCCCGAAAGGTATGACGCAGGGCTGGAGGAGAGCCTTGGCGCGATTATGGAGGATTTTAAACCGGATGTGCTTCATATTTTCGGAACGGAGTTTCCGCATACGCTTGCGGCGGTGAAGGCGTTTCATAATCCGCAGCGGACGCTGATTGGCATACAGGGGCTTTGCAGTGCGATTGCCGATGTATATATGGCGGATTTGCCGCTTGCGGCGCAGAAGAAAAAGACAGTGCGGGATATATTGAAAAAGGATGGTCTGTTTGATCAGCAGGAGAAGTTCCGTAAACGCGGGGCGTTTGAGACGGAAGCGCTTTCCCTTGTCGGTCATGTTACGGGAAGAACGGACTTTGACAGGGAAATGACAAAGAAGCTTGCGCCGCAGGCAAAGTATCATTTTATGAATGAAACGCTTCGCAGTGAATTCTACAGCAATACGTGGAATATTGACAAAATAGAGCATTTTTCATTGTTTTTAAGTCAGGGTAACTATCCGATTAAGGGTCTTCACTATGTACTTGATATTCTTCCGGAAATCCTGGAGGAGTACGAGAATACGATGGTTTACGTGGCAGGAGATGTCATTACGGCACATGGGAGCCTGCGCGACAAAATCCGTTTGTCGGGTTACGGAAAATATCTGTTAAGTCAGATTAAAAAACATAAGCTTGAGGACCATATCAAGTTTGTCGGGCGTCTGCACTCAGACCGCATGTGCGCACGATTTTTAAAAACGCATGTTTTCTTATGCCCTTCGGCAATTGAGAATTCGCCAAATTCCGTGGGGGAGGCGATGCTTCTTGGCGTGCCGGTTGTGTCTGCGGATGTGGGCGGCCTGCACAATCTTTTGACGGACAAAAAGGACGGGCTGCTTTATCCGAAGGATAAGCCCAAACGTTTAAAGAACGCGATTATGCAGATTTTTGAAGATGACAAGCTTGCGATGTATTTTTCCGCGAACGCGCGGGCGCACGCGATGAAAACACACAATCCGGATACGAATTACAACAGGCTTATGGAGATTTATTATGAAATTAACCATTGTGTCTAATTATATCAACCATCATCAGATTCCGATGTCAAATGCGCTGTATGAGCGGCTGGGAACTGATTTTGCCTTTATTCAGACGTCACCGATGGAGGAAGACCGGGTGAAGATGGGGTGGGGGAACGAGGTTTCCGATATTCCGTATCTGAAGCTCTACTATGAGGAGGAAGCGGCTTGTGCGGATTTGATGCTGGAGAGCGATATTGTCGTGTTTGGCGGTGTTGAGGATGAAAGCTATATTAAGCCGAGACTAAACGCGGGGAAGATTGTCATTCGTGCGAGTGAGCGGCTTTACCGCGAAGGGCAGTGGAAGTCGATTTCGCCGCGCGGAAGGAAGAAAAAGTATGAGGACCACACGCAGTATGCCGATGCGCCGGTGTATCTTTTATGTCACGGGGCGTATGTGGCGTCGGATTTTGCGATTGTGCGTGCATATCCGGAAAAAAAGTTTGTGTGGGGATATTTCCCGACGGTCAATTCGTATGATTTGGACGCATTGTTTCAGCAAAAAAGGCAAGGAGAGAAAAATAATAAAACATGCGTTCATATTTTGTGGGCGGGACGGTTTTTAAAGCTGAAGCATCCGGAGTATGCCATAAAGGCGGCGCGGTATCTGAAGCGGCAGGGGATTTCGTTTCATCTTGATATGGTGGGCGGCGGAGACTTGGAGGAGCCGCTGCGTCAGCTGACGGAGCGTTACGGGCTTACGGATGCGGTGACGTTTCATGGTTTTTTGCCGCCGCAGCGTGTCAGGGAATTTATGGAACAGGCGGATGTTTTTCTGTTTACCAGCAATTATTTGGAGGGCTGGGGCGCTGTGCTGAATGAGGCGATGAACAGCGCGTGTGCGGTTGTGGCAGGGCACGGTATCGGGGCGGTGCCGTTTCTGTTACAGCATGGAAAAAACGGGCTTGTATATAAAACGGGAAATTTCAGGGAGTTTCAGGCGTATGTTTTGCAGCTTTGCCAAAACGCGGCACTTTGCCGGCGTCTTGGGACAAATGCGTATCGGAC
>CAMWNY010000388.1 GCA_947175775.1 uncultured Lachnospiraceae bacterium
TTCTCTTTTCTGTATCATAAATTTCATATCCTTCCTTACATTTTCAAAACTGTATTAGTATAGCACCGTTAAAACCATTTTGCAACACGAATTGCGCAAAAACCAAAGGTGACGGAAACTTATATGAAAATTTCTACAATGATTTGCAAAATAATAGGAAAAAGAGCATGCCGCTATGGATTATCTTGTCATATGTTGCGGAAAATGTCCGAATTCCGGCAGTTTGCGCGATATTTACAGCTTTATTTTTCGTATAAAATGGCATATGATGGTAACAGAAAGACGAAGGGAGATTAAAATCAATGCAAGAAACAATGAAGACAAAAAATGGTTATCATGAACAGGTAATTGAAAACAATCAGGTGACGGTTATGGGAGAAATCGTGAGTGATTTCACATTTAGTCATGAGATTTTTTCGGAAGGCTTTTATATGGTAGATATTCAGGTGGCGCGCCTTTCAGAGTCAATGGATATTATACCTGTCATGGTTTCGGAGCGACTTCTTGATGTGAGCGGCGACTATAAAGGAATGATGGTTGTGATTAACGGTCAGTTCCGTTCATACAACAGGCATGAGGAGCACAAAAACAAGCTGGTTCTTTCTGTGTTTGCAAGAGAACTGGAGTTTGTAGATGAGCTGAGTGAGAATATTAAGACGAATCAGATTTTTTTGGACGGCTATGTGTGCAAAGAACCAATTTACAGGAAAACGCCGCTTGGACGTGAGATTGCTGATTTGCTTTTAGCCGTAAACCGTCCTTATGGGAAATCCGACTATATTCCCTGCATCTGCTGGGGCAGAAATGCGCGGTATGCCGCAAACTTTGCGGTTGGAGAAAGATGTCTTGTGTGGGGGCGCATTCAGTCGAGAGAATATATGAAGAAGCTGTCGGAGGATGAGCTTGAAAAGAGAGTTGCTTACGAGGTTTCTGTCAGCAAGCTTGAAATCCCTGATGATGAAGACGACGAATAGATGTTCTGAAGGCTTGCCAAATCCGGTCTTATATGATATAATGCCGTGAGGCGTTATACTGGCGAGGAAAGGATAAAGGGTATTAATAAATGGGAGATGGATTAATACAGGTATACAGCGGAGAGGGCCACGGAAAATCCGCCACTGCGCTTGGCAGAGCCATACAGACTGCAAGCATGGGTGAGGATGTGGTAATCATTAATTTCCTGAAAGGCAATCAGAGCGATGAATTTTTAAAGCGGATGGAGCCTGAAATTAAGATTTTCCGCTTTGAGAAGAGCGCTGAGGAATTTTCACAGCTTTCCGAGGAGCGTAAGCAGGAGGAAATCCACAACATCCGAAACGGCTTGAACTTTGCCAAAAAGGTTCTTACGACAGGAGAATGCGACCTTTTGATTTTGGATGAGGTGTTGGGGCTGATTGATAACGGCATTATTGATATTGAGGACCTGCGTCATATTCTCGAGGCAAAGGGAGAGGATGTGGGCATCATCCTTACGGGCATCCGGCTAAACGATGCGGTATGCCGGCTTGCAGATGAAATTTTTCAAATTGAGGCGGTTAATTGTAAGGCTTATTGAGTTTGAGGGAAACAGAAAATAAATTAAAATGAAAATCCGAAAAGATACGGGCTTGGATGCAGTATATTTTCGGATTTTTTATTGATTTTATAGACGGAAATCGTCTTATAACTTCTTACAAGCCTTTATAGAAAACGGCAAAAACCATTGATTTTTCAAGGTTCTTGCCGTTTCTGCTTATATCACGCCGTATCTCTATACAAGCCCGCTTTTGGAGCAAGGGCGGCAAAATAGCGTCAAAAATTTAGGTGCATGAACAGGAGGACAACATGAAAAACGAGCTTTCCCGCCACCGACTGGAATGAGCAGACCAAAACGGAGTATGCCAAACTGACCGCCGAACGGAAAACGCTCAATCAGCGGTATCTTGCACTCAAAGAGGAAGTGAAAGAAGCAGAGAAAATTCGAAAGAGCGTTTACAGTATCTTGCGGCAGGAACAGCGGGAACAGCCTCACAGGACGCAGGATATGGAGAGATAACAGACAGGGCGGCGGGATAGTCAATACCTGCCCCGCCGCCCTGTTTTAAGTTTTGAATCAGCCCGATAAATGGGAAGTAGTCAGCCTGCTTTATCCTTCGCTAAAACAGCAAATTAACATCTCCATAAATACAGATGCGAAGCACTCCAATGACAATCAAATGGACTGGATAGTATAGATAAAAAAACCACTTCATCCATTTTGCTTTTCCTTTTTCGCCATTGTATAGCTTCAACACAGGATAGACCAACAAAACACCAACCTGTACCAAAGCGTAAACTTTGCTCACAAAAAAGAATGATACCACTGCATACAGTGCAGAATACAGAAGTATTTCTCTCATCTGTGCCTTTAGGTTCCCCCTTTTCTTATACATTTCCAATATTGCAAGTACTGCTATGCAGCTCCAATCTGCTGGGAAAGTGCTCCAAACCAATATAAAAATAAGGCTATTCTTTACCCAATTCTTCATTGTCAAACTATTGTCCTGTATCCACAAAACCAAAATTGCAACAAAAAGCGGATACATAACACTTGTCTGATTAAAAACTCCCGTACTGAACGGGATTGGATTTATTCCGAATGCAAAGCAATATGCGAAATGTGAAATCACAGCAAAAATTCCCATTCGCAGCATATACCGTTTCACATTTTGCGTGTAATAATATCCTTCACATACGAAGAACCACATAATTGGGGCTGTTAAACGCCCAACGATATGTATTGCCATTGCTCCCGGTTCAGCGGGAAAAGCAGGATAAATCAAATCAGATACATGGTCTATCGTCATGGCAATAATTGCGATTAGTTTCAAATGATTTGCATTCAATCTCAGTTGCATACTGTCCCTCCCTGCAATCCCTTGAATTATTCTTACAAATTCCGATTGTGATTTGGTGATTTTTAAGGGAAACATTAGCTGTTATATTTTGTTATTAATTCTCCGCTAACCCTTGAAAACACTAAGCTTATCACAGGTGAATTTTCCCTTGTGTTATATCTTCCCACAGGGTATTACGAACCCTGATAAGGGAAAACTTGAGGGAAACAAAATCACATAAAACATTATAACACAAAATATACGGGAATTGGTAAACTGATTGAAATGCTTTCAAAAAATCAATGAAAAGAGGACCGATAAAAGATGAATATGATTTACGCAACATACAATATCCACCATAACAGCATTGACGTATACA
>CAMWNY010000389.1 GCA_947175775.1 uncultured Lachnospiraceae bacterium
CGGGTATCAGTCACCGTCGTAAATCCATCTGCTGCAAGCCCCCCAATTACAAGTGCAGCTCCTCCCCGCAGCTCCTGCGCAATCACGGTTCTTCCCGCAAGTTTTGCAACGCCTCTCACCTGCACACGCTCATTGTCCAATGCCGTAATGTCCGCGCCCATTCTCACAAGCTCCTCCACAACTTTAAAACGGCTTGAGAAAATACGCTCCTTTAAAATAAGCGTTCCCTTACTCACACATCCGCTGGAAAGCAAAGGCGACTGCAAATCCGTCGGAAATTCCGGATATACACCCGTTTCAACAAAAGGGACATTTTGAATAATTTGTTTCGTGTCTGTACTGACCAAAATCCTGTCATTTTCATCATCCAAAACAACATCTGCCCCCATTTTCCGAATCAGCGCACACACACTGCGTAACTGCGCGGCAGGCGCATTTTCAAGCGTAATATTTCCTCCTGCACAAAGCACCGCAAACATATATGTTCCCGCGACAATCCTGTCCGGTATGACCGTATATTCCACGCCGTGCAGGCGGCTTATGTCCACCCCATGAATTACAATTCTGCCCGTCGCGATAAAATCATGCCCGATCTCAATATCCGCACCTGCTTTGTTTAAAAAATCACAAAGCGCCGTCACCTCCGGCTCTCTGGCGGCATTTTTGATAACCGTCGTACCGCGTGCCGTCACTGCGGCAAGAATTGTATTTTGTGTCGCACCCACGCTCGGAAATGGAAATTTAATCAAAGCCCCCTTAAGTTCATCCGCATATGCATGAATACGGTTCTTATCTGTCCAAATCTGCGCTCCCAGCTTTTCAAGTCCGAACAAATGCAGGTCAATCGGTCTTTCCCCAATCACGCATCCGCCAGGATAGTCCACAAGCGCTTCCCCAAGCCGCCCAAGAAGCGCCCCCATAAGCACTACTGATGAACGCATGGCACTGACATACCTTGCTGGAAGCCTGTATTCCCGTATATTTTCAGAGTGAATGCGGAGCATATGCGCTTCTTTGTGCTCCTCCAAGACCGCTCCCGTACTTTTGAGCAGATTTTTCATACAGTCAATGTCCGTAATATATGGAACATTTTTAAATACACAGGTATCAGGAATCAGCACACTTGCCGCCAACACCGGAAGCGCTGCATTTTTAGACCCCTGAATAAGAACTGTTCCGTCCAGGCATTTTCCTCCTTCCATGCATATTGCCGCGTTGCTTTGACCGTCATAAGCCATATGTTTCACCACATAAAAGTATGAATTATAATATTATATGCGGTTTTTCTTTATTTGATAACTTTACTTACAGCTCTTGCTGACATTAAGCACAATTCCGATTTCCGTTAATAAAAAGAGCGTCGCAGTACCTCCATAGCTGATAAACGGCAGTGTAATCCCCGTGTTTGGTATCGTATTTGTTACAACAGCAATATTCAGGATTACCTGTATCGCATAATGTGACATGACGCCGACAACCAAAAGCGAGCCGAAACGGTCAACCGCCTTGTTTGCAATCACCATACAGCTCCATATCAGAATTACAAACAGCAGAATAATTGCCATTGCGCCAAAAAGTCCAAGCTCCTCGCAAATAATCGAAAAGATCATATCATTCTGCGCTTCGGGAAGGAAACCTCTCTTTTGCATACTCTGCCCAAGTCCCTTTCCCCATATGCCGCCAGAACCTATGGCATATAATGCCTGAAGCGTCTGAAACGCTTCATCCGTACTGTAAGCTTCCGGTTCAAGCCATGCCCTGACACGCGCAAGGCGGAATCCTGCTCCCGTTGTATCCGCACTTGATACATACGCCACAACAGCCGCCACTATTGCCAGCACACCTGCCCCCATAGCGATAAACCATTTGTAATCCGGCACAGCTACAAAAAGCATCGCTACTGCAATCCCCATTACAATAATAGCAGAACTCATGTTTCTGGTAATCCCATAAATAAGGGCAGCAATAATTGTCGGGGGAATCATGACAATCGCAATGCCCTTAGGCGTCCTGATTACATTTTTCCCTAACCCCTCAAGCTTTTGTATAATACTTGCAAGGTAAACAATCACACCGATTTTCGCTACCTCTGCCGGCTGAAAACTTATGACTTTAAAATCAAGCCAACGTCTCGCACCATTTCTTGTCACGCCCAGCGGCGTCATAACAAGACATAAAAGTATAGCAGATACCACAATTGCCATCAAATCAAATTTCTGCAGATATTTATACGGAAACTTTATCATGACTGCAAGCGCAAAAAAACCAACAATTGTCGACTGCAGCTGTTTTTTTAAATAGAATGCAGAGTCTCCAATTTTATCTCCTGCTTCATACGAGCTTGTGGAATAGATCATCAACAGTCCAAAAGCAATCAGAAACAATACCACTGTCAGCAGAATATAATCCATGTTATGCCTGCTGTGGCGGATTTGTACCTGCCTTTTTGCTCTCGTTTTTGCCACGCTATCACTCCTTTATATTTTCTAGCCTATAAGCCGTTTACGTACTCCTTAAACTGCTTCCCTCTGACTTCATAATTCTCAAACATGCCCCAGCTTGCACACGCAGGCGACAGCAGTACCGCATCCCCAACAGAAGCTTCCCGCACACAAATATCGAGTGCCTCCTGAAAACTGTCCGCAAACAGAATGTCTTCCTTTGGAAAACCGCATTTTATGGCACATGCCGCAATCGCTTCCCTTGTCTGCCCGATTAGCACAAGCTTCTTAACCTTTTTGTCAAAACTCTGAATCCAGTCGTCATATTCGCTGCCCTTGTCATACCCCCCGCCAATTAAAACAGTAGGGCGGTCCATCGCTTTAATCCCCTGAATTGCCGCATCCGTATTCGTTGCCTTGGAATCATTATAGTACACCACGCCGTTCTTTTGGGCCACAAACTCAATTCTGTGCTCCACCGCCACAAAACGCCGGATTGTCGCAAGAATATTTTCCATAGGCACACCTGCACTCATACTGATTCCGATTGCTGCCATGACATTTTCAATGTTACAAATTCCTACAAGATTCATATCTGTCTTTACATTTAACAGCCTTTGCACCTTTTGATCTTTCGCAAGATAAATTTCATCGCCTTCATAAAAAATGCCGTTATCCAATCTTCTCGCGGACGAAAAATAAATCACACAAGCCGGGCAGCGCTCTCCAAACGCTTTCGTGTACGCATTCTCATAATTCAGAACGCAGACGTCTTGCTTTGTTTGGTTT
>CAMWNY010000390.1 GCA_947175775.1 uncultured Lachnospiraceae bacterium
CGCATCTCCAATTCCATGAAGGAAATCGCAGGGGGAAAATTTGACATTACCGTAAATGAGCAGGGAAATCCTGAATTTACAATGCTTTCTGACAGCATTAACAAAATGGTTGAGGGGATTTGTCAAAGTATTAAAGAAAACGAGTCGCTTTTAGCGCTGCAAAGTCAGGATATGGAAAACAATCAGAGAATGATTGAAAACGTAAAGGGCGTCTGTACGGAGCTGAATGAGGTATCGGGGGAAACACTCAGGAATGCCGACGACATCTTTAACGGAACGGGTGAGCAGGAAAAGGCTGTGGAGGATTTAAAGCAGACCATGAGCCAGTTGACGCAGGAACTCAACAGAAGTGTAAGCGCCACCGTCGAAATTACGGAGGCGACAGGAAACACGTCGGAAAAAATTATCGAGACGCAGTCCCGCATGGAGCTGTTAAAGGATTCGATGCAGAAAATCAGCGATATGTCAATGGCAATTGAAAAGATTATCGGTGACATAAACTCCATTGCACAGCAGACAAACATGCTTTCGCTCAATGCCTCGATTGAGGCGGCAAGAGCCGGGGATATGGGTAAAGGATTTGCCGTTGTGGCAAGGCAGGTAGGAGAGCTTGCGGCAAGAAGCGCGCAGGCGGCAAAAGAAACCAACGAATTAATTATGAACTCCATTAAGGCGGTGGAAGACGGACGCGAGATTACTGACCAAACGGTGGAGGCGTTCGGGATTGTTGTGGAAAACATTGAGAAAACGGATCATGATGTGGAAGCAATCACCGATATGGTGAAAGAGAATGTGGACATCGTATCGCATGCTGTCAGTCAGATTGAGCGGATTTCCAATGTTGTGGAGCAAAACGTGCGCATTTCCCACGACACGAAACAGGTTTCCACGAGTATGGCGGAAATTACAGGAAGGCTGCTTGAGATTGTGGAGTAAAAATACCAAAATTCATCCTTTTTTTATCGTATCTACATCATTTTTGCATCATTTTGTCGCATCTTCTTGCATACATTATATCGTCTGATATAATGAAAACAACGAAGAGATTAAGGAAGCGCTACGGATGCAATCGGTGTTTCCTGTACTATGTGTATGATAAGAACAGGGGGAACAATTATGGAACAGAATGAAAACAATTTACCGCAGACACTGCACGAAAAACCGCCTAAGAGAGGGGTATCCGTTGCGGTTATTATTGCACTGATAGCCGGAATTTCGGCAATTATCTGCATGAGCATTTTTTCAAACGGTATTGTGAACTACAAAAAGTATTCCGGCAGCAGCGGAATTACCGTTACCGGCTCGGCAAGCTGTGATTTTGAGTCGGATTTGATTGTATGGCGCGGCAGTTTTTCCTCATATGGTTCGACGCCGAAGAGGGCATACCAGTCCATTAAAGACAGCGCCGAAGTCATTCGGAAATATTTGGTCGATAACGGTATATCGGAGGATGAACTCTCGTTCAGTTCCGTATCCATTTCGCAGCGTTGGGTGACAGAGTACAATGATGACGGAAAGCGCACGGGCGAGCATTTGGATGGATATGATCTTTACCAATCTGTCACGGTAACGTCCGAAGACGTTGACAAGGTTGATGCCATTTCAAGGGATATTACGGAGCTGATTGAATCCAATATTGAATTTGAATCGGACTCACCCGAATATTACTATACAAAGCTTGATGAGCTGAAATTAAACCTGATTGAACAGGCGACGGACAACGCAATGGCGCGTATGGAAATCATTGCGGATGGAACCAACGCAGGTCTGACAAAACTGCTTAGCGCAAACCTGGGAGTTTTTCAAATCACTGCGCAAAATTCCAACTCCGAGTACAGCTACGGCGGTGCGTTTGACACAAGCTCAAGAGACAAAACAGCGACCATTACGGTGAAGCTGAACTATGCGGTAGATTAAAAGCAAAATGATAAAAACAGATTATAAAAAGGAGCGGCAGATTTTGAACCGCTCCTTTTGCAGTTATCCTGCCAAATTCATTCCGAGAAAAATTTATTTTTTACAGTACCCCTTTATAAAACAACGTACATATGTTACAATAGCAGTGATTAAAAAGTCTGAGTGAATGAAATCGTGAAAATTTTCACATATAACCGCACGGATTTTGGAAAAAGCAGTCCGAACCTGCATGTTCAGAAAGGAGCATGGTTATAAATGAATACGCAAATCGTGCCCCTGACACAGGACGAGGATAAGGAAACGCTGCTTGCAAAGCTTGCTCAGGCAGGTGAAATTATCAAAAACGGCGGACTTGTAGCGTTTCCGACGGAAACGGTCTATGGTCTCGGCGGAGACGCTTTAAATGAAACATCGTCGAGAAAAATATACGAAGCAAAAGGACGTCCAAGCGATAATCCGCTTATTATCCATATTGCAGATATGGAGGATTTGGAAAAAATTGTGCAGAACGTGCCCGACAATGCCAAAAAACTTGCAAACGCATTTTGGCCCGGCCCGCTAACCATGATATTGAAAAAATCAGATGCCGTGCCCCGGCAGACGACGGGCGGATTGGAAACGGTCGCAGTTCGAATGCCCGCGCATCCGCTTGCGCTGATTTTCATTAAAAACGCCGGAGGATATGTGGCGGCGCCGAGCGCAAACCTGTCGGGTAAACCAAGCCCTACAATGGCAAAATATGTGATACAGGACATGGACGGCAGGATTGACATGATTTTGGACGCCGACGCGGGAGCGGACGGCGCAATCGGCATTGAATCGACAATTGTTGACATGACAGGCGAAGTGCCGATGATTTTGCGTCCCGGATACATCACGCAGGAAATGATTACAAATATTATCGGAAAAACTGACACGGATGTCACAATTTTGGATGACCAGTCAAAACAGCCTCCTAAAGCGCCCGGCATGAAATACCGCCACTATGCGCCAAAAGGCGAGCTTGTAATTGTAGAAGGCACGCCTGAAAATGTTGTAAATTATATTAATGAACAGACAGCGCTGCACGCCGGGAAAGGCGAACGGACAGGCGTTATCGGAACCAGTGAAACGATACGGCGCTACAAAGCGGACAGCGTAAAGGACGCAGGAGCGCGCGATGATTTGCTGTCGGCGGCAAAACGGCTTTACACGTTTCTGAGGGAATTTGACGACGAAAACATCGCGTATATTTATTCGGAAGCATTCTGCGCAGGCGGTATCGGACAAGCGGTTATGAACAGGCTGTTAAAGGCGGCAGGACACAGGTG
>CAMWNY010000391.1 GCA_947175775.1 uncultured Lachnospiraceae bacterium
AGGCGCAGTCTTATGCCGACAATGCAAAAGCTTCCGAGACAAATGCGGCAAATGCTGCTTCCAGTGCAGCAGACAGTGCAGCTACTGCGTCGCAGAAAGCAGGAGACGCTGCCGCTTCTGCCGTGTTATCGCAAAGTTATGCTGTCGGCGGAACGCAAAGCCGTGCAGGAGAAGATGTAGACAATGCGAAATATTACAGCGAGAAGTCACAGGAAACATTACAAAAGCTTCAGGAAACCGCTGTTACAGGCGTTAAGGGTAATGCTGAAACTAATTTCAGACATGGAAATATTAATCTTACTGCTGAACATATTGGTGCATTACCCATGTCAAATGGCAAAATAGGAAATGACGATGAATGTTTCGCATATAATGGCTTTGGATTTCAGGGTACAGGAAATCAACATATTGAAAATTTTGATACAATTGAGGCATCCAATATAAACGCATTACATACTATGACAGCAGATTGCATATACACAGATGAATGTCATGTTTCAGGTGACAATAAGGGTTGGGCATATGATGAACACGGAATTTCTGGTGATAGTACACAAACATTAGACGGTTTTTATGAAATCAACGCAGATAACATTCGAGGTGAAAAATTATATTACTATAATATTGATACAGACGAAAGATACTTTCACCAAACAGGCGGAACAATATCCGGAAATGTCATCATGGAAAACAATTTAAGATTAAAGCAAGAGAGTGAAAATTATGGAAACAAAATTAACTTTGGTGATGGCGATTATGTCTATTTACATGAGTATGATGACGATAAGTTAAGAATCCGTTCATCTGAATTGCATATAAGGACTGCTATGGATAATATCTATATTGGAACCAATGATACATTATCCAGCAATTATAAGCTAAATAGAAATTTACTTCCTGCCCTATCTTCTGATGGTACTAATTATACAATAAATAAATGTCTTACTATCAATAACACAAATGGAATTAAAATTACCACTCCCAATGCAACTAGACCAAATATAAATATTGGAGGCAACAATATTCGCTTTAAAACTGATGAGTCTAATGATAATTACTATAAAATTGATACAAACAGTAATCATTTTAGGATTTATCATGAAAATAACGGATCGCAGCCTTACAAATTAATTATTTGGAATGAGAATTCTGAAGATTTTGGTAATGGTATATCGGCATCTCATGTTACAGGTTATTTTGATCGAATACGATGTCATGACGAGGCTAGTCCAGTCGGCAAACGTATGAAGGAAATGCTCCGTGATGGGCAAGGGTGCAGCGAAAGAGGTATTCAAATTGGAACTTCCACACATGGAGTATTCATACCATATAGTAATGTAATTTCATTTATTCAAACAATAAATAATAACGGTACAATTACACCATATGGATTTGAAATGTTCTCTTCGGGAACCTCATCACGATTCGTCCCACTGCAAGACGGATCTATTTATCTGGGATATTCAGATAAAAGATGGAAACAGGTTTATGCTTCTTCTTCTGCTATTTCTACATCCGATAAAAACTTAAAAAAAGATATTAAAGAATTTGATGATAATTTTATAATCAAGCTAATAACCAAGCTAACTCCCAAATCTTTTAAATTTAAAGACAATGATTCAAACAGAACACATTTTGGTTTTATAGCTCAAGATATCGAAAACATCCTACCCGAATTAGGAATAACATCTCAAGATATTGCTGGATTTGTTAAATCTCCTAATACTCGGATTACCTCCGCTTCAGAGATAAATGAAAATGGAGAAGAAGAAGTCCGGCAAATCGAAGAAATCATTCCTGAAGGCGAAGAGGGACATGGATATATTTATTCATTAAGATATGAAGAATTCATCTCCCCATTATATAAATTTTGTCAAATACTATATGCCCAAAATCAGTCACAGCATGAAGAAATTGAAACCTTGAAACAAAAAATTATAATACTAGATCAACGAATATCTAATTTGGAAAAGGAGAATCACATTTGAAAAAAGGAATCGACCTCGCAAAATGGAACAAAGTAACTGACTACCAATCCGTCAGAAACGCAGGCGTCCAATTTGCAATTATAAAAGTAATTAACTCCCAAAACAAACCCGACAGCCGCTTTCATGAACATGTCAGCGGCATGCTCGGCGCAGGCATCCCAATCATCGGCGGCTACACCTACTCTTACGCCAACACGGCGGACAAGGCAAGGAGAGCCGCCGATGCCTTTGTAAAAACAGCAGAACCGCAAAACATCACTGCCCTGTGGCTCGACTTGGAGGACAACGCCGTTAAAGGTCTCGGCAGCAACATTTTAAATATCATAAACATTTACCAAAGCAGCGCACAAGATGCCGGTATGCATTTCGGCATCTACACAGGCGCGTCGTACTACAACCCGTACCTGAAGCCCTACGCAAAGGAAATCGCAGATATTCCCATTTGGTGGGCGCGATACCCTTATACAAAGGAGCGCACAATTACGGCAGACGTCCCCGACAGCAAATATCTGCCCCAAAATATGGAACTGAGCGGCTGGCAGTACAGCTCTAAAGGAAGGATAAACGGCATCAGCGGTTATACCGATCTCAATGTTTGGTATAACCGCATTGCATTTGAAAATATATCCAAAGAAATACCATCCGAACATAATCCTTTTACGGAGCCTGTCACAAATGTCAAAATCGGCAAAACCGGAAACGACGCAAGCTGGGTGCAATGGTACTTATGGCGGTTTGGAAAACTTACAGACAACAACGGAAATCCTGACGCCGCACAAATCAACGGTATCTTTGACATCCATACCAAACAAAAGGTTATGGAAGTACAAGCACTGCTTGGATTAACGGCAGACGGAATTGTCGGAAAAATTACACGATCCATGTGGAAAAAAATCTGTTAGAAAGGGGCATCTGCCCCTTTCTAATCATTCACCGCAAAACAAATCAAAATCCTTTCGCATATGCAGATAGTTCTTCCTTTGGTCCGCAAAATACGTCTTATTTTTCTTCGCATACACCTTCATCCATTCATCCAAATCCCTGTCTTCCTTGTAGGAGAATGCTACCATTGCCAACAGCGATAACCGGTTTTGCTCGTCGCGCAGCTTAGAGCCTGTCCGGATTGCCGCATTTTCCAAATCGTCCAGCGTCTCGCGATAAAGTCCCATATCCGTTTCTAACGTATCTGCATCAATTCCAACCATTTCCGATAAAAAGGCGCGCTCATACATC
>CAMWNY010000392.1 GCA_947175775.1 uncultured Lachnospiraceae bacterium
TAGAGAGGTACTTTGTTTTAAACAAAAAAAACTAAAAAATGTAACGGATGTTACGGAAATTCTTCCGGGATTTGAATATACTATAGTCACAAGCTGAAAATAAACAGGCAGGATAAAAACAAACAAATTAAAATATAAGTATGTATCAAACAAGGAGGAATTTATTATGGCAGCAAATACACAGCAGGTAGACAATTTGGTAAATCTTTTGGATGGTTATGCAACAAAGGGAGGACATCATTTGAATGTCAATGTTTTGAACAGAGATACGCTTTTGGACGCGCAGAAGCACCCGGAGAATTATCCGCAGCTTACGATTCGTGTTTCCGGTTATGCCGTAAACTTTATTAAGCTGACACCGGAACAGCAGGCGGATGTTATCTCAAGAACATTCCATGAAGGTGTATAAATTAACGCTTGAAAAAATATTTTCTGCATAACAGACTGCTTTAGCTCCATATGGGGCTAAAGCAGTCGTAAAAGATATTTAATTTTCGGATATTTAATTTATATATTATTTTACAATTTATTTTACAATTTTTTGCTAAAATACTTGCTTTTTTTTTCTTTTTATGGTAATATATAGCGGTACTGCTAATTAATGCATTGTACAGGCTTCCATAGCGCAGTTGGTAGCGCGACTGATTCGTAATCAGTAGGTCGAGGGTTCAAGTCCCTTTGGAAGCTTTACAGGGAAAATCCCTGAAACCATTGGATTATCTATGGTTTCAGGGATTTTTCATTTATGTCGAAATGCACCGAATTATGCCAAAACTCCTATAGCTTTTCTATAGCAAAGGGCGTTTTTATAGCAAAATTATAGCGGGATTATAGCGAAATTGCATAATCTAATTTTTCTTGAACGGCTTCCTTTTTATCATCTAAATGAGCGTATACTTCCATTATCATTTTTATATCAGCGTGCCCCATGAGCTCCACTGCCTTTTTATGGCTTATTCCGGAATAGTAAAGCATTGTACAGTAGTTGTGACGAAACATATGTGCAGTTAAACCATGAATGGGTTCTGCGCCGATTTGCCTTTCCTTTTCCGTAGTCACGGCATAGTTCATTTTTTCTACAATATGCTTCCACATACGCTTGTACTGTGCTTCAGACATGGTATCAGCATTTTGCCCCGGGAAAAGGTAAAACGTGTCAAGGGTTTTCAAATAATCGCGCAGGAACGCAACGGCGCTTTCAGGGATAGGTATTGTGCGGTTACCTGCGTCGCTTTTGGCGCCTTCTTTCACAACAGTCTTGTTTACATCTATCACCACGGATTTGTTTATGGTAAGTGTTTTCCTCTTAAAATCAATATCCGCTTTTGTCAGCGCAAGCGTTTCGCCTTTGCGCAAGCCGAAAAAGTAGATAAGTGTTATATATGCCCGTTCCTTTGGTGTAAAATCTGCTTTTTTAATTGCTTCCTTTTCCAAATCGGTCAGAGCACGCCGTTCCGATTTATGACGCTTTGGGACGGATGCCTTTTGGGCTGCATTTTCCGCAATCAGCCTGTCATCAACGGCGCTGTTTAAAATCTGAACAAGGGTTAATTTTATGATTTCACAAGTCCGTGGATGTTCCTGATTATCATTTATAAGTTTTTGTACATCGGAACGGCGTATCTTGTCCAATGGAAGATGTCCTAATTCAGGTTTTATGTAGTTCAACGCATTCTTGTACATTGCCTTGGTATTAATGCCGACAGAAGCTTTGTAAGTTTCAAACCAGTTGTCGGCATAATCTTTTAATAATGTGTTTGGGCTTTTAACTACGGCTCCTTGTTTCAGTTTCATTTTAACTTCAAGGATTTTCTCTTTCAGTTCCTTTTCCGTCTTTGCGGACAGGAATATGTTGTTTGGTCTGCCATCCGGTTTGTATCCTGCCATTACGGTTGTTGCATAGCGTCCGTCGGAACGTTTCTTGTATTTCGCCATTGTATCATTCCTCCTTAGAATTATATTGCCAAAACCGAAACACTTTGGAGCAGTCGGTTTTTGGGTACAAAAATAACAGCCAACGTCATTTAACGCTTGCAGGCTGCTCCCAAAAATGATACAATATTATTGCTTATATAGTGTCTCATTTTTGGGATATTATGAAATTGCTCGGTGTTTTGGCATCGGGCAATTTTTATTTCATTGCGACGTCGCAATATATCTTGAATGATAACGCATGATGACCGATGCGTCAATCATATTTTATCAGATATTAAGTTATAAAATCTACCCTTATGTTTTCATATCTTGCATTTATCAAATATTTTGTAGATATTTACAACTTTGTACTAACAAATTTTATTAAATTTGCAAAATTATATTTTTAATTCAAGATTATATGGTAAATTTTGCTAATGCATGTTATGATTGTTCTGTAAGGCTATTATAACTAAAAAACGAAAGAGGGTATTTACTATGGGAAAAAAGGCTTTAAGAACCACGTTACTTGCATTAATGTTTAGCTTATTGTTTTCGCTCAATGTGTTTGCAGCAGGACTGACGCAGGATGCTGCAGGAATCCATTATCTCAACGATGATGGCACTTATGCGGTTTCTACATGGATAGAAATATCAAACCTTTGGTTCTTCTTTGATGCAAACGGTGTATGTGTTAATCCAACAGGAGCGCTTGCACCAAACGATGCAGACGGATGCTATCAGGTCGTGACATCTTATACGCCGTTCGTGACAGAAGATGTCGCGTTACTCAACCAGTGTTTGACAAATGGAACGGTAGTAAACTTGGAAGGGCAGTATTTTATCACTCCGCAGGCAGCAACTGTAATGCGTAATGCCAATAGGGCAGCATCAGATACAACTGTAACACAAAACGAGCAGCTCATAGAGGAAGAAACAGTTGTTGAAGAACAAACAAAAATTTATGTCTATATCACTGCTACAGGCAAAAAGTATCACGCTATTAATAATTGCGGAAATACCAATCCCAAAAATACGCGCTATGTAACCATAGAATATGCGAAACAACGAGGGTTAGGTGCGTGCAGTAAATGCTATTAAAATTTAATATTGGAATATGTACAAAACGCTCCGGTTGAGATGCCGGAGCGCTTTTTTGTAGTGCGCCCAGTATGGGCGCAATCTAATCGGTGAAAGTCCGTAACATGCCCTAGTAGTGGGAAATGTATAGCCAAGAGCAGGGGTGTCCATCGTGAGGTGGAATCTGAAGAAAGCTGGAGGCAAAGCTCTGGTCTG
>CAMWNY010000393.1 GCA_947175775.1 uncultured Lachnospiraceae bacterium
GAAGTCAGGGCGAGAGCATGGCGGCATTGAGCCGTATGGCAAACGGGATGCACACGCGGATTACGATTGGAAAGGGCGACACTGTAATCTTTTCTTCCAGTCCGATACCGGGAAATGAGAAAGCAGTCACGCGGGTGATTAATGAGCTGTTTAAAAAAGGCGCAGACGTCATTTTCCAGGAAACACATGTTTCAGGACATGCATGTCAGGAAGAAATTAAACTGATTTATACGCTGACAAAGCCAAAATACGCGGTTCCGGTGCATGGTGAGTATAAGCATTTGAAGGCACAGGCAAAGATTGCACTGGAGCTTGGATATGAAAAGGATGAGGTGTTTATACTGCAGTCGGGTGATGTGCTTGCGCTTGACGGCGAGAGCGCGCAAATTGTGGACAAGGTTCCCGTCGGGGCGGTGCTTGTAGACGGGCTTGGCGTGGGAGACGTCGGAAACGTGGTTTTGCGCGACCGGCAGCATCTTGCGGAGGACGGCATCCTGATTGTGGTGCTGTCGCTTGATTCTGCGACAGGTGAGCTTCTTGCGGGACCGGATATTGTGTCGCGGGGATTTGTGTATGTCAAGGAGTCGGATGCGCTCTTGGAAGAGGCGCATAAGATTATTGAAAAGGCAGTGCTTAGCTGTTTAAAGAAAAATATCACGGATTGGGGCAAAATTAAGGGAACGATTAAGGATACACTGAGTGACTTTGTGTGGAAGAAGACAAAGCGGCGTCCGATGATATTACCGATTATTATGGGGATTTAAGGTTGAATTTGGCAATCCAAACTCGCGGGCTTTGAAAGGAGCATAATTATTGATATGAACGCAAAACAGCTTTTAGGAGCAATATCAGCCATGATTATTAAAACGGCAGTGGCGGTGGCAATTATTGTTGTTGTGTTCCGTCTTGCCGTCGGTGCATATGATTTCGGGTATCAGGTGTTTGCCGATATGCCTGTGAGCGAGGGCGAGGGCAGGATTGTCAGCGTCGTGGTCTCGGAGGGACAAAGCAGCAGGGAGCTGGCAAAGATTTTAGAGCAGAAAGGGCTGATAAACAATTCCTATGTGTTTTTTATTCAGGAGCAGCTTTCCGATGATTATAAGGGAAAGATACAGCCGGGCACGTATGAGTTGAGCACGGCGATGAGTTCCGAGGAAATGCTCGAAGTGCTCTGCCATGTTGAGGAGGAAGAAGAGTGACGGACGAAAGAATGCTGACTTTTATTCACTCCTTTGACAGGGAAAAGCCGGATTATTTAAACGAATTGGAGCAGTATTCGCTGGAAACCAATGTGCCGATTATCAGACCTCAGATGCAGAGCCTGTTAAGGCTGTTGATTACGTGGGCAAAGCCCGTGCGTATTCTTGAGGTGGGTACGGCAATTGGTTTTTCTGCGTTATTTATGAGTGAATATGCGCCCAAAGGGTGTCATATTACGACGATTGAAAAGTATGAAAAACGGATACCAATCGCGCGCGGAAATTTTATCCGCTATGGAAAAGAGCAGAATATTACGCTGCTTGAAGGCGACGCCGTGGAAATTCTTTCCGGACTGCCGGACGACGGGGGATATGATTTGATTTTCATGGATGCGGCAAAAGGGCAGTATATTCATTTTTTGCCTGACATTCTGCGCCTCCTTTCGCCGGGCGGGATTTTGGTGTCCGACAATATTCTGCAGGAGGGCGAATTGTTGGAGTCAAAGTATGCGGTAACGCGAAGGAACCGTACGATTCACAATCGTATGCGGGAATATCTTTATGCGTTGACGCACAATGACACGTTGGAAACGATGATTCTGCCGATTGCGGACGGTGTGACGCTTTCCGTTCGCCGTCAAATGGAGGAAAAGGATGAACAATAAAAGAGAAGGAAAACCGGAGCTTTTGGTGCCGGCGAGCAGCTTGGAAGTTTTAAAGACTGCCGTGATATTCGGAGCGGATGCCGTTTATATCGGAGGAGAAGCATTTGGACTGCGCGCGAAAGCGAAGAACTTTTCGCCGGAAGATATGGCGGAGGGCATTGCGTTCGCCCACGCACACAATGTAAAGGTGTATGTGACTGCGAATATTCTTGCGCATAACGGAGATTTGGAGGGTGCACGCAGGTATTTTGAGGAACTGAAGGCATTAAAGCCGGATGCGCTGATTATTTCCGACCCGGGGATGTTTATGATTGCAAAGGAGGTTTGCCCCGAAGTTGAAATCCATATTTCGACGCAGGCGAACAACACGAATTATCAGACGTACCGGTTTTGGTGGCAGCAGGGTGCAAAACGTGTCGTGTCCGCACGCGAACTGTCGCTTGCGGAAATCAGGCAGATTAGGGATAATATCCCGCAGGAGATGGAGATTGAGAGTTTTATACACGGCGCAATGTGTATTTCGTACTCGGGGCGCTGTCTTTTGTCGAGTTATTTTACAGGCAGGGACGCAAACCGCGGCGCGTGTACGCACCCGTGCCGCTGGAAATATGCCGTTGTGGAGGAACAGCGTCCGGGAGAATATTTTCCGGTGTATGAGAACGAGCGGGGGACGTATATTTTTAACTCAAAGGATTTGTGTATGATTGAGCATGTTCCGGAGCTTGTTTCGGCGGGAATTGACAGCTTTAAGATTGAGGGGCGCATGAAAACCGCGCTGTATGTTGCATGTGTGGCGCGCACGTACCGCAAGGCGATTGACGACTTTTTTGCGTCGGAGGAAATGTACCGCGAAAATATGGCATGGTATCGTGCGGAAATTGCAAAGTGTACTTACAGGCAGTTTACGACGGGTTTTTATTTCGGAAAGCCGAACGAGAATACGCAGATTTATGACAGTAATACGTATGTCAATGAGTCCGTTTATTTGGGGATGGTCGATTGGGTTGACGAGCGGGGCTTTGCGAAGTTTGAGCAGAAGAACAAATTTTGCGTGGGTGATGTGATAGAGATTATGAAGCCGGACGGAAGGAATGTCAGGGCAAAGGTGCTTTCGATGTGTAATGAGGACGGTGAGGCGGTCGAGAGCTGTCCGCATTCGAAGCAGGTATTATATGCGGAACTGAGCGAGCAGGTCGAGAAGTATGATATTATGCGGACGGAAGCCGGAAAAAACGCTGATTGAGATGCGGGATTGTCAAAAAATTGTAAAGTGGCATATTTCCACAAAAATAATCTTCTATTCATGTAAAAATTATACAATATGCAGAAATGAGCGTTATACG
>CAMWNY010000394.1 GCA_947175775.1 uncultured Lachnospiraceae bacterium
TCCGTTATCGGCTCCCCCGTCTTCACCCCGTACTTTTTTGCCGGAACCGACTTTTCAAGAATAATCCCACGCCTCTTTGTGCGGTCGCCTCCCTCTGCAGAAGCAATCGTGCGCAAATCCACTGTTATTTCAGGGAACTGCTCCGGATGCTTTAGCCGCTCCACTGCCTCCCACGACAAAAAAGCGCTGTTCACGTCCACATGAAATATTATTTTTTCCGCCATACGTTCACCTCACAATATGCTTTTGCACCCTCTGCGCCACAATGCCAATCACTGCACCCGCAACTGCGCCCGCAGCGACCAGTACCGGCAGATAATAAAGCGGCGCCAAGCTCTCCACCATAAACACCGCCACAGCCAGCTGACCGATATTATGGCACGCGCCGCCTGCAATACTCATCCCAATGACCGAAAAGCCCTTAATCCGTTTTATCAGCAGCATCGCAAAAAAACTCAACACACCGCCCGCCATGCTGTAAATCCATATCGAAACATTGCCAAATAAAAATGACACAAGTGTCACTTTTAACACAAGTACCAAAAAAACCCACCCGACAGGCAGGAACGAAATCCCCGTCACCACAACCAAATTGGAAAGCCCAAGCTTAATGCCCGGAATACCAACAGAAATCGGAAACAGTGCCTCAATATAGCTAAAAATCATGGAAAGCGCCGTAAGCATCGCGCAATACGCTATTTTTTCAGATTTTTTCATTTTTATTGTACTATCCCGTCCAGTTCCGTCTGTTCTATGCCTGTGCTTTTTGTCCCCTCCGCACGCACTACCAAACGGTGCGGAAGGCAGATAATACTCTCATTTGTCCGCGAAACCGGCTTGTATGTCATACAGTATTTGTCAGGGCAATCGGCAGCTTCCATATAAGCGGAGCCGTTTTCTATGACAATCCTGTTGTGCCCGAACGCATTTTCCACGTCAACCGTGCGCTCCTCAAAAAGACTGTATGTTCCAAAAACCGCGCCGTCAACCGTCACGACAATCCGCTGCGCCTCCTGTTCTCCTGAAAACCGTAGAAAAATTGCCGCCGCTGCTGCCGCTCCCAGCAAAAGCACAAGCAAAATAACATCCTTTTTTTTCATACATTTTCCCCTGCACTAATAGGAAATAATTTCATACCCGTCCTCCGTCACAAGCACCTGTATCTCCCACTGCGCGGAAGGCATGCCGTCCTCCGTGTAAACCGTCCAGCCGTCCTCGTCGGAAATATAAATCTCCGCACTGCCCATATTAATCATCGGCTCAATCGTAAACATCATTCCCGGCGCCATGAGCATTCCGGTATCCTTTGGACACACATAACTCACCCACGGGTCCTCATGAAATTCAAGTCCCACGCCGTGACCGCCAATCTGCCGCACCACCGAATACCCGTTCTCCATCACAAACGCGTTAATCGCTGCCCCCATATCGCCAATCTTGCGCCACGGCTGCACATACTGCAATCCCACATCAAGGCTTTTCTTCGCAATTTCCACAAGACGCTTCTTGTCGGCTGACACCTCTCCGATACAGTACATCCGCGAAGAATCGGAAAAATAGCCGTTATAAATCGTTGACGCGTCCACATTCACAATATCGCCTTCTTTCAGCACCACATCCTCAGAAGGAATGCCGTGGCAAACAACATCATTAATCGAAGTGCACACGCTTTTCGGAAATCCTTCAAAATTGAATGTCGCCGCAACCGCACCACGGCGTTTCGTAATCTCACACACCCACGCATCAATCTCCTGCGTCGTAATCCCCGCCTTGATGTGCGCTCCGATATAGTCCAAAATTTCAATATTAATCTTTGCACTCTCGCGAATCTTCTCAACCTGCACCGGATTTTTCAAAATGCGGCGCGGCGGCACAAGAATTTTGTTCCTTCTGTACTCGTCCAGCTTCGCGTCAAAATCACAGTGACACTTCTTATACTTCTTCCCACTCCCGCACCAGCAATCGTCATTCCTGCCGATTTTTACCTCCGGCTCAATCGCGAGCGTTCTTTCCATTTTTCCTTTCATCACGAACCTCCATGCTTTGACAGCCGTATTTCTTATCCCACTAAGTCAAACAGACTCATTTGGTTGGACTCCGGTATATCTCCCAAAAGCCCCAAATCGCTCATTAAATCAATCACCGTCTTTGACACCTTCGTCCTGCTTCTGAAATCATCTTTTGATAAAAACGGTCCGTTCTTTGCCGCCTCCATAACGGCGTCCGCCGCCTTCTCTCCAAGACCGTCTATGCTGCTAAGCGACGGCATAATCTTCCCGTCCACAATCTGAAAATTCCGCGAGTGCGCCCTGAAAATGTCAATCGGCTCAAATGCAAAGCCCCGCGCATACATCTCCTGCACAATACGCATATCCCGCACCGCATCCTGCTCCTTGTTGGTAAGCGTATCCGAACGTTTTCTGTAATCCGCCAAAATACGCTCCAAATGCTCTCTTCCCTGACACATAATCTCGTAAGAGAACGCCGACGCACGAATACTGAAAAACGCACAGTAATAGGCAAGCGGATAATTCACCTTGCAGTAGGCAATCCTCCAGCCCATCATAACATACGCCGCCGCATGTGCCTTCGGGAACATATACTGTATCTTTTCACACGACCACACATACCAGTCCGGAACGTTGTGGTCAATCATATCCTTCTTCCATACGTCCCAGTCCTTACACTTGCCGCGCGCAACCATTCCCTTACGCACCGCTTCCATAATTTTGAACGACTCCTCCGAATCAAGCCCCATACCAATCAGATACGTCATAATATCATCACGCGTACAGATTGCCGTAGAAATCGTCGCCTTTCCTTCCTGAATGAGCGTCTGCGCATTTCCAAGCCAAACGTCAGTTCCGTGAGAAAGACCCGAAATCCGCACCAAATCGGAAAAATGCTTCGGCTGACAGTCGATAACCATCTGCATGGCAAAATCCGTTCCGAACTCCGGTATGCCAAGACAGCCAAGCTTACAGCCGCCAATATCCTCCGGCACAATCCCAAGCGCGGACGTATTTTGGAAAAGCGACATTACATCTTGATCGTCAAGCGGTATCTGCGTCGGGTCAAGCCCCGTCAAATCCTGCAGCATTCGAATCATCGTCGGATCGTCGTGCCCGAGAATATCCAGCTTTAACAGATTGTGGTCAATAGAATTTTAATAAAAATGAGTCGTCACCTTGTCGTTCGTCATATCGT
>CAMWNY010000395.1 GCA_947175775.1 uncultured Lachnospiraceae bacterium
CGCCCATCCTGCCATTTTCTGACATAATCTGCGACATTGCATAACAGTTTTTGAGCGTTTCCGCATATCCCGCGATACCGCCGATGTTCTTTGTACCTGCCACGGAACAGAGCGAATAGCAGCGCTTGATTATCGTGTGGGACTCGCCGCAGATACCGCCGACATAATCGCCCTCGGTACTTTCCACGCTTCCATAGCCTTCCGAATCAACAACCACGCCGTGGTTCATGTAGCCCACAATACCGCCGGCTCCGTTTTTCTTGGCTGTAACATAACCCTCATTAACACCGCCCATAATCGCGCATCTTGTAATAAACTTGCTGCCAAGTTCAAAATCAACGCTTCCTGCCGCATTTCCTTCCAAATCCTCGCTGTCTATGGACATGGAGCCTGCAATACCGCCCACATTAATGTCGCCGCGCACAATTCCTTTATTGGTACAAATATCGGTTTTTCCTGTCGTAAGCTGCGCAAGCGCCTCGTCGTCAATGTCATCCTCGTAATACTTCTCAAGATCGAGTTCTTTTAAATCCGTCATTGTATCCGCAAGCAGATTAAATACCACATTAAGCTGATCATTTACCTCGCGCAAATCATCGTTTACAAGATCGGAATACACTGATGCATTATCGCTCAGGCTTGACAAACTGTCCGAAATGCCCTTGAGCTGGTCGTGAAGATCTTCTTTTGTCGTGTCAAAACCGTCACCGAGTTTAGAAAACTCAATATCGGGCTGCGCGTTCAGATAATTGATAATGTCGCGCACCGTGTTGGATGCCGCCTTAAAACTGTTGACCACCTTTTGCAGACAATCCGTCGCACGGTCAATATCCTTTCTTGCATCATCTGCCGCCCCTGACAAGTCATACGTTGACAGCACGTTTGCAAGTGCGGAAAGTGCAGACAGCGCACTTGAGCCCGATGCTGAAATATCTGACAGGCTCGCCGAAAGCTTTAGGATTTCCATCTTAACAGCCTCTTTTTCCGCATCGGTCAGCGCGCTCCATCGTTTCATAGAACCGTCACTGTTTTGTATGATAGATTTAATTTTGTCAATTGATTCTTTGACACCGTTTATTGCCTCTGAAAGCTCTTTTGTGCAATCCGATACGTTTTCTAACGCACTATCCGCCGCCTGCCCCTTGTTCTGCTTTTTAAAGCTGATTTTCACCGTACAAGGCTGAACGGATTTTGAAATATTAAAAACATAAACCGTGCCGTTTGCCTTACGTTTTGAAATGGAAACCGTCTTATTTTTACTGTCCTTGACTGTCGGGTTTCCGCTCAGTTCATAGCCCTCATACGGCGTTATTGTAAGTGTTACAACGCCATCGGTATCGCATGTGTACGAAGCCGTACCGCCAAGATTCGAGGAGAGCTTTATCAATGCCGTTGTCACCTGACCGCCGCTTTCCAAAGAAGATTCAGCCTCACTTCGTTCTGTTTCTGATTCGGTCCGGTTAGAACTTTCCTGTGCTGACGACGCAGCACTTTCACTATTCTCCGCATCAGATGCCTCATCCGACGCAATGCCTGATGAAGCGCTCGGTACATTTTCAGAAGTCTCATGTGACGCTTCATCTGTGTTGTCTTGCGGCGTCTGAGAAGTCTCTTCCTGATTCTTCGTTTCCGTTATATCTTCCCCGCCGCCAGAACTTACACTCGAATCCTCCATATCCTCCTGCGGTGTCTGTTCCTGAACCGTTTCTTCCGCAGCCGTTTCCTCTGCGGCATCCTCTTTCAGTGTTTCAGGCTCCGTCTGCGCCGCATCTGATGCTGCGCCGTCTATCGTTTTCAAACCGCTGACGCCCGAGGATGCAAACGTCCCTGTATGTTCAAACTCTGCCGTCACCAAAACATTATTTTTCGGCATCACGAACGTAAAGACGCCTCCTCCTGCATCAGTAAACGCAATCTTCTTACCATTCTTATCCTTAACTGCAAATCCCTTTTCCTTCATGCGGTAATCCGGTTCGGGGCTTACCGTAACCGTCACGGTTTCTCCCTGCGCCGGTTCTGTCTTATCACACGAAAGCCTTCCGCCAACGGTTGTCACAAGCGAAATCCGCGTATACTGCGTCGGCTTGTATGCGTCCGACGTAATATCCAAATCATCTTTCAAATCATCAATAATACCGTTCAGATGTGAGAGTTCGTCAAGCGCTGCACTGACATTATCCGTGATATTGGGAAACATTTCAATCACATAATCCATGCGGTCCGAAAACGCATTCACCTGATCCAAATTGTCATCCACAAAGTCTGTCAGCTGAGTCACAAGCTCATCGCCCGTATCCACTGCTTTTTCAGCATGATCCTGAAGCGAATCGACATCCTTTTTCAGCACATCCTTTGTACTTTTGATGTCATCAAGCGTCTTGTCAATTAAGTCATGCAGCCTGTTGATTGCACTGCGCAAAGACTCCGCCTCATTCACCTCAATATACGGCTCCATCTGTCCGACAATGCCGCCCACATCTTTGCGCCCGTAAACCTCACCGGCGTTCGTACACATTGACACAAGCCCCGCCTGCCGTCCGGCGATTCCGCCGATATTATAACCCGAATGCTCATATCCCACCGTACCGGCATTGGTACACCTCGAAATCATTCCGTCAGAATACCCTGCAATACCTCCCGCGTCCACACCGCTGTAAATCTCGGTTTCCTCGTCGTCTACGCTGATGCTGAGGAAAATACCCGTGCCAAGCTCATCGTCCTCCTCGACCCATTCCGTATTGTCATTAATTCCCGCCTCATTGGTACAGTGATTAATCACGCCATGATTAACGCCCGCAATGCCGCCAGTGGAATAGTTTCCCAAGATACGCCCCTTTGCGGTACAGTTCTGAATCGTTGCACTGCTCTCATTGATGCCCACAAGACCGCCGACCGTGTCACGTCCCTTAACGTTTCCACGAAACGTACAATTTTTAATCGTTCCATAATTGACGCCGCACAAACCGCCAATGCATTCCTCTTCATCGTCTCCCTCTATATTTCCTTTTAATGTCAAATTTTTAACAAGTCCGCTGCTCTCAATATAGCGGAACAATCCTGTCACATATCCTGCTCCCGTATGATTAAAACCTGAAATGGTATGACCTTCGCCGTCAAAAATGCCGCCAATATACGGTTAGGGTCAGAATACCTAAACCTGGCTCTAATAAAGATCACCGATACAAGGAGCCGCCTGCTGTTGGGCC
>CAMWNY010000396.1 GCA_947175775.1 uncultured Lachnospiraceae bacterium
GCATAAACTTACCATAATTGCGAAGTAATTATGTATAATGTCGACAGACATTATACCCGCCCGAATGGGCATAAACTTACCATAATTGCGAAGTAATTATGTATAATGTCGACAGACATTATAACAGTAACCTAAACAAATGCATAAAACTGTCAAAGGACATTAAAGATAGTTACTTTAAGTATGTTATTAAAAGTACCGTAAAATCGAAAAGCTCCGTAAAACAGCGGGGCTTTTATCTGTAATCTGCAGCAGGCTATGATAAAGCCACTCAGAATGGACAGCTTGCTGCAACGCCCGCAGCCGCGGGCAGGGAGGGATTTTTATGAGAAAAAAACGGATTCATATTGTATCAACCATATTGTTTTTATTTTTAATCACTTCCACCGCACTCTTGACCTATCTGCATTTTTTTGCACCGGGTGAAAAGGACCTGTCCGGAACCTGGACTGCGAACCTGGACATGACAGACCAGGCGGCTGTCACGGCGCTTGACTGGCTGCAAGACATAGAGGCGGTTTCTATTACCTTGGAGGATATGGAACAATATATGCAGGGGCTGACCGTTGAAGTCAATCTAACCTTGGAACAGACTGCCCGTGAGCAAGGAATGTTTTCCTGCAATATCCGGTCGGAAAGCTACGATGCCTGCAATCAGGCTGCCTACGAGGCATTTGCCGCGGCTTTTGAGGACCTCTTAGTTGAGCGGCTTCACAAGGCAGGCTATTCGGGCGGCACGGACAAGGAAAGCATTGAAACGCTTGTGACGGAAACCTTTGGAATGTCCACCGTTTCCTATTTGATGTCCTGCGGACCACAACTTTTGCCCCCCTTAGAGGATTTGCAGGCGCAATATGACGGCAGCGGCACCTATACAACAGAAGAAGGCGTCTTAATAAGACAATTCGACGACGGCTGGCAGGTTACCGCAAAGACAGATTATTATCTCCGAAAAGGCAGCACATTGCTTTTGTCCGAGGAGGCGGGATATGAATGTCCTATGATATATCTTTTGCAGTAACTTTATAACCGAAAAAATGAGCGAGAAAGGAGAGCCCATGAAAAAAACAATACGGAAAATCAATTCCTTTATTCTGTCCATAATCCTGATATGCCTTATTCTTCCTGCCAGGGCGTTCGCAAGCTATGAAATCCCCGGCACCTGTCAGATGCAGACAGATACCGGAGCCACATACACAGTAAAAACACTGGATTATAGCTATGACCGCAACACTTATTATTCCCTGCGGGATATTGCCGTGGCATTGAACGGTACAGGTAAGTCCTTTTCTTTGGAAATCACAAAAAACGCCGTCTCTTTAACACTAGGGAGCGCCTATACGTCCGTGGGGGTCGAAAATATTCCTTGGGAAGATGCCGAAAATCCGGACATTTCCCTGCGGCGAAACGAAATGAAAGTAAACGGGCAGGAAGTCCGTTACTATACGCTGATTATGACATTGCCTTCCGGTCATTACGATTGTTTCATGATGGCGGCAGATTTGGCGATGATTTTGGATATGAATATTACTGTCTCTGATACGGGTTCCATGCAGCTTCAAACGCAGGTTCCGTTTCGCATCAATCCTGCTGCTTTGGAACAGGCAGGCTACTTTTACGGAGTCAACAGCGTGCTGGTAGGAGATGCTGCCACAGGGGAATATTATTATCAATATCAGTCCGATATTTCTTATCCCATAGCCAGCACTTCCAAGCTTATGACGTGTCTGCTGGCAATGGAGGCAATCTCGCAAGGACAGCTTTCCCTTGAAGAGCCGGTTATTATCTCCGAGGCAGCGCAGGCGCTGTCTGCGTCAGATGACGGCGTAATTCCTTTGGAAACGGGAGAACAGATTACTGTACAGGAACTTTTACTGGGTGCTCTTTTACCCTCCAGCAATGAATGCGCGTTGTGCCTTGCCGAGGCGATTGCCGGTTCGGAGGAAGCTTTTGTTGAGAAAATGAACCAAAAAGCGTTGGATTTGGGACTTTCTCAGGCAATTTTTTTCAACTGTAACGGTCTGCCCTCTTACACGCAGGAGCCCATTCCCGCAAAGCGTCAGAACCGCATGAGCGCAGAAGATATGTTCCGGATGGTATCGTATCTTTTGAAGGTTTATCCGCAAGTGACCGACATGACTTCCCTGCAATCCGCGACATTGCAATCCCTTGACCTTGAGGTGCGCAATACAAATCCGCTTTTGCATAATCTGCCCGAAGTTACCGGTTTGAAAACCGGAACGACCAATAAATCCGGCGCCTGCCTGGTCACGTCTTTGACTGTGGATGACGGGAATATGAAGCATGATTTAATCGTGATTGTTTTGGGTACTGAGGATTCCATAGAAAGAGGACGTGTTTCGGAATTACTTGCAAAATACGCTTTGCAAGTCTTTGATACAGGCATGGAAGAAACGGAAAGCGGGGCAGCTTCCAAAAATCTGCCCACGCATGCCGAGGCGGCGGTGGATTGGGTCCTGCGAACCGCACGTACAGAACAATAAAGGCGTTAAAATTTTTATGCAAAATCAGAGACATTTTGCAAATAGTCTTCCGTCTCTTTATGGGAATGAAAAATGACAATTTCCTTATCGGTTTGATATTTTTTTAACAACTTATAAATCTCCGGCAATTGTATTTTGGGAAAATCAAGAATCGATTGCCGGAATTCTTTGTCAACCTCTGTTTCAATCCATGGCAAGTCCTCCCGCTTTCTTCCGATACGCGACTGCGCGCCGAGAAGGCAGATATCTAACGCAATGTCCAACAGAAAAACCGTATCGCAGGCTTTCAGGCGTAGCTCCAGCGTGCGCTGATAGTTCCCGTCAATAATCCAACGGTCTTGTTTGAGGAGTCCTTTTAATTGTGCGTCAAAAGCCTTCTGTGTCACGGTTGTCTGATCCGGTCTGTGCCACAGCAGGTCCAAATAATAGAGCGGAAGCCCTGTAGCTGCGTTAAGCTTTCGTGCAAACGTGCTTTTCCCTGCGCCCGGACTTCCGATTACAATTGCTTTTAACATACCTTAGCCCTCCATAAACGTTAAGTGATTTGTGTACAGGTATCATATCACGGATTTTTGTAAAATATCAAGATACGTTTTGCCGAGGAAGAACGGAATATGATTTGCGTAATTTTTCGCGCAGCCAATTTGTTACAATTCACACCCACGCCAGTTTTTATCGGCATACAAGCTATTGAGGTGT
>CAMWNY010000397.1 GCA_947175775.1 uncultured Lachnospiraceae bacterium
TCATTGAGCAGCAAAATATCCAAAAACTAGAAACACTCCATGATGATTTTGTGTCCGAACTACAAAAAATAAGATGCATGATACAGGCAGACCCGCAAAACTTCTCTGTTCCCAAAACGTCTCTGCACTCCAAAGCAATTTTTGAGAAAGCCAAACAGGAATTTTATAGTCCCACACCTGTTTTAAATGCCCTATTTACCGTAAAGGCACACTACGCCCGACAGCTGGGGATTGATGTTACAATCCGTTGTCTTCACAATGCGAACTTAATGATTGATGACATCGATTTGTGCAGCGTAACAGGAAATCTTATGGATAATGCCATTGAAGCATGCAGCCGCTTCGATGATGCTTCTAAAACAATTTGTGCAAGCGTGATACAGAAAGCAAACTACCTGATTATCGAAGTTGAAAATACAGTCGGCGGTGATTTTACACCTCCATCCTCCAAACATCGCACCAGCAAATCAGATAAGCGCAATCACGGTATCGGTTTAAGGCTTGTAAAGCAAATTTGCAGTCAATATAACGGCAGCTTTGACCTCAGACAGTTAACCGAAAACACCGTATGCGCCACCGCAATCTTAGACGAAGGGAAAAACGAACATGAAAATTGCACTATGTGATGATAATTCTGCCGTTTTGGATTTTTTGGAAGAAAAAATAAAAGAAAACTTCGGCGAACGCTTTATACTGATACGTTACGAAGACACGCAGGCGCTTTATGAGGCTTG
This sequence comes from uncultured Lachnospiraceae bacterium, assembly GCA_947175775.1. GTDB lineage: Bacteria > Bacillota > Clostridia > Lachnospirales > Lachnospiraceae > COE1. Next base: position 735 of record CAMWNY010000397.1, read on the forward strand.
TGAAAATCCTGACGAAAAAGCAGATATTTTAATCATGGATATTTTATTTCCCAATGAAAACGGTGTAACTATCGCACGCAAAATTCAAGAGCTCTACTCCGACATAAAAATCATTTTTATTACCGGATACCCTGAGCTAGCCTCGCAGATTTTTCGCGCTGCGCCAACTTTTTTACTGATTAAACCGATTTCACAGGAGCTTCTTTGTGAAGCTGTCGCTACTGCTGAAAAACAGGTATTAGAAGATGATGACAAAGCAATCCATATTACATGTAACAGTTCTATTCTACGTGTAAGACCAAGCAGTATTTATTACATTGAGCTTGCAAACAGGGGTACTGTTCTCTATTGGACAGGTGGAGCAAATATGACAAAATATACCATTGATGCATGGGAAGCGATGCTTCCATCCCAAAGTTTCAACCGCATTCATAAAAGCTTTTTGGTAAATATGGACTATATCAGGGAATACACCTATGTGCAATTAACGCTCAGCACAAACAAGCCCTTGCCAATAAGCCGAAAAAAGGCGAAAGCCGTAAAAGAAAAATTTTTAGACTATCTCAAAAACCACTAAAAGCAGAGAGGAATTCCAGCAATGCAGGAACAGATTTTTTTTACATTAAACGAAATTATTAATAATGCTATCATAGGACTTCTGCCTTTTTTTACACTGAATATAAAGGAAAAATATACCGCCGCCTTTTTTCATTGCGCCGCATGGAAAAAAATACTAATTTCTCTTCTTTATGGGGTAACCGTTACGTGCACAAAATTGCTGGCTGCCTCCTGTCTGAATTTCTTTCTTAACGGAACTTCTGACCACATTTATGAAATTACTGCAAAATATTATGCGGCAGCAACTTTTGATAATATGCTTTACTGTATATTGATTCTGCTTATTGTCGTGTTTGGGAAATACTTTGTTGATAAGCAAAAAGACAAACGTTTCCTTGTGTTTTTAACAATCTCCGCTTACCAGATTATACTTACAGGAATCTTTATCTCCTATAGCATCGACTACTCTTATGCTGTCATATGGTTAGGGCTGTTTTTAGTAATCATGAATTTTCTGGTTGACATCATTATCTTCTTTTTCATGAAACAATTAGAGCAGAAACAGTTAATGGACGCTGAACTCGCACAGCTTTATGCCTCACGTGAACATGAGCTTGCACGGTATAAAGATATTGAAGCTCAGATTGGAACACTTCGCAAGCAGCGCCACGAATTTGCCAATCAAATGCAGACTGTCTCCATGATGATGGAGCAGCATGCTCCCGCTAAGCAGATTACACAATATCTGACTGACATTCTAAATACCCTCACATAAAACAGCCTTTTATTCAAAATACTTCCCGTTCCCCGCCGCATGCTCAATCTGATCCTGCATCAAAAATGATGCCCGCTTCACGGCGTCTGTCCCAAACCGCTCCCGAATATCATCCATCACCCGGTCCAATTTCTCTCGCTTCTCATAATCCGCCGTATCAAACAAAGACATCTGCCTGCCATTTTCCGCACGGCTCACATGACTTGTCTGTATCCCAAGCAGCCGCACAGGACGCCCGTCCCAAAGCTCCTCAAACAGCTGTACGGCAGTCCGGTAAATTTCATCCGTCACATTCGTCGCATACCCCAGCTCACACTGATGCGACGCCTTAGAAAGATCATTGTATTTAATATTGATTGACACGACTTTGGCACGCGCACCGTCCCTGCGAAGCCTTCTTCCCACCGTATCCGCCAAAGACATCAGCACCATTTTCGCCGTATCTTCATCTGTCACGTCAAACGCAATTGTCGTCGCATTCCCATAGCTTTTGGCGTCCGCAGGCTCTGCTTCCACCAAAGACACACCTTCGCCGTTTGCAAACTTCCAAATTACTTCCCCCTGCTTTTTTAACGACGCACGAAGCATACTGACATCCGCCCTTGCAAGCTCTCCAATCGTATGAATCCCGAGCGTGTGAAGCGTCCGCTCAGTAGAGCGTCCAACCAAAAACAGCTCCCCCACTGGAAGCCCCCACATCTTGTCCTGAATCTCACATGGAAAAAGCGTATGTACCAAATTGGGTTTCTGAAAATCACTCGCCATTTTTGCCAAAAGTTTATTTGTGGAAATCCCCACATTAACCGTAAAGCCAAGTTCCCGATAAATTTCGTCCTTAATCCGCTGCGCCGCCTCCACCGGCTTCCCGAACAGCTCCTGCGTCCCTGTCATATCAATAAAGCATTCATCAATACTGCACTGCTCAATCGTATCCGAATACCGCTCCAAAATCGAAAGAAATGCCTTGGAATACCGCTTATAAACTTCATGGCGTGCCGGAACCAGCACAAGATGCGGACACTTTTTCAGCGCGTCCGTTATCGGCTCCCCCGTCTTCACCCCGTACTTTTTTGCCGGAACCGACTTTGCAAGAATAATCCCCCGCCGCTTTGTGCGGTCGCCGCCCACTGCC
>CAMWNY010000398.1 GCA_947175775.1 uncultured Lachnospiraceae bacterium
AAAGCTAATATGATCAATGATGTTTGCATCTTCCTTAATTTCGTAGTCAACCTCAAGCCCGACCTTCACAAGAATCGTAATTTTCTCCCTGCCAAACATTTTCAGCATAAAATCCAACCGCTCTGCCGCAAGACGCCGCATTCTGTCTGTCTCCTGATTGGTCAGCATGTAAATCGGATTCCCGTTCAGGTATTCGTCGAATACACTCACCTCATAATACTGCTTTTTGTCCATCGATTCCGGCGTCGGATAGCAGAAAATCACGTCCGTATTCTGATTATGCCCCTCTTTACGGTCTCCCGCACCGCCTAAAACACCCGACGGATATTTCTTTAACGCCTCTTTCCAATTGACTACCGTCGCCATCAGCGGGATTTCGTTTGTCACCATCGCAAGGTACATCGGTTCTTTCTCCTGCGGCGGCTCTCCTTTTTCAAGCATTCGTTTTGCCATCGTCTCAATAATATTGTAGTGGTCATTGTATGTATCCTTTGTGGAATTTAAAATTTCAAGCTCCGGCAGTCCGCAACGATTCATTCCGTGACTGTGCAGCCACACTTCCTCGCTGTCGCCCGATACAGCCTGCACCGTAAAGATATAACGCGGCGACGGCGGAACATTTGACTTTGCTGCAAGTTCAACCCATTTTCCTGATAGTACCTTCTCGGAACTTCCGTCAAGCACTGCAAGGCAGTCCGGCAGCAGTTCATGAATAAGCTTTAACTGCGTGTGGTATGAATCCAAAATATGCTCGTCAAACAGCATTTCCACAACCAGCCCTTTTTTCTGCTTTTGAATTGCCTCAATATCAATGTCGCGGAAAAAATGCTGAATGCGGAACATTTCCGGAATCTCAACTTCCATTGTGTCAATCCGCACGCCGTATTCATACTCTCCCGAACCGATTTTTACCCATAACATATCATTAATTTTGCTGTCCTTTAGCGTAAGCACGCTGGAAGATTTCAGCCGCTCCGCCAAATGTTCAAAATCCGCAATATCCCCTTCGTTTTTAGGAATTGCAACCAAGAACGATAATTCTTTCTCCCTTGTTTCCTTCTCCTTAGCTGCCTTACTTTCCTTACTACTTCCCAACAAATTGCCAAACAGTGCCATCTGTGATTTCCTCCTTTTGTATTTTATTACCTATTATTGTATCTTTCTGTCAGGGTTTTTGCAAGTTATTTAGGCGCCGGCAGTCCGTCTCGAACACGGCTTTGCTGTACTCATTTTTTATCGCAAAAATGTTTTGTATATTTTTGGCAAAAAAAATAGTTACAAATGGACTTTTTTCGTTTATAATAGATATATACATGCTGTATCAAAACGTGCGGCAACTAATGATGTATTCCAAAATGCCGCAGTATAAGGAGGTAGAAAATGAACGAATTGTCAAAATTTGCCAAAGATTTTATTTCTCTTTCCGAAAATGCAATGTTTTACTACAATTGCGAGACAAACGAATTCAGATTATTTTGGATAAACTATGAACGGATGGTTGACATTGCAAATATGGATTTTGATGAATGGGAAGACGAAGCCCTGTCAGAAAACAAGATTGCAGACGAAGACGTTTCCGTGTTTAAAATCTTTTGTAATTCCGTAAAAAGCTGTATCGCAAAAGGAACTTACTCGTTCCACAGCAGTCTTATTTCTCCTGACGATGCCATGGTCTCCTGCAAAGTCAGCTTTGTTCCCAAACGATATGAGGATGCCCAATATGTTCTCGGGGAATGGCGCATTATGAGTGATTATACCGGAGAAACGATTGAACATTACACAGAAGGGCGATATGCAGATCCATTGACCGGACTGTTCAACCAAAAATCAATTGTGGATTACGCAAAAAAAAGATTGGAAAATACAAATTTTGGTCAGTCAGCGTTAATATTACTGAATTTAGACAATTTCAGCCGTATTAACAGCATCTATGGTCATAAATTTGGAGATCAGGTTTTACAGTCTGTTGCAGAGATTATTCGCGGTGTGATCGGTGCAAACGGTGTTGAAGGAAGAATGGCAGGCGACGAATTTATGATTGTCTTAAATGACGCCGGCGATGAATTGATTATTCGGAACTACCTTAGGGCAATTAAAACCAGTATCAGGACATTGTATCCGGAAACGCTCGGAGATGACAGAATTACCTGTTCAATGGGCATTTCAAGAAGCCGGTTGAACTCCAACATTTATGATGAACTCTACAAAATCGCGGAGCGTGTCCTTTACATAGCAAAGCAAAAAGGAAAAAACCGTTATATTATCTATAAGCCTGAGATGCATGGTCAAATCCTTTCAGACAGCTTTGAAGCCGACTATAACTCAGGCACGGAAAAAGTTTACTCTGACATTGATTTATACAAAACCGCAAAACTTTTGGCAAATATTGTATCAGACGGTGTCAAGGAACTCCCACAACTGTTGGAACAGTTCTCACGTACGCTTATGGTAGATAGAATTACTATCTTTTGGGGTGAAGATTATAACATTTTTGCCACAAGCAACCCTGATTCCGACGACATGATTACATATCCTAAGATCATGAATAATAACCGGTATCTCAATCAGTTTAGTGACGATATGTTTTTAATCGGAAATATCAATTTAATCAAAGGCAATCTTCCTGAAATATACAACTTTTTACAAGATCTCGGCATCGCAAGCACAATGCAGCATCTGCTAAGGGACAGAGACGGGAATATCTGTGGTCTTGTTATCACGGACGAATGCCAGGCAAACCGTGCATTTCCCCAAATTGCAGTACAGACCTTTTCATTTGTCTGCAAAATTGTCAACAGCATCCTTTTAAACTTGGAAATGTAATTAAACTTGATTTATACCAAAACAGCAGGGACTTGTATTTCCCTGCTGTTTTATGGATTGGCTATAATCAAAATATTACTTTGACTACAGCCTTTTATAAAGGCGTTTTTATGCCATACCATTTGCCGTCTTATATTTGTACAGCATCTCCGCATGATTCTGCTCCTCAATTTGGATATCCGCTAACAGCTTACGCAGTGCAGCGTCCGCAAATTTAAATACATTTGTATTGTACTCAGAGGAAACATACTTTTCTGTCCCGATGCAATCCGTAGCCAAAAAGTTGTCGGACTGTTTATCCGCGTTTTGTGCCATTCCTTCATATGTTACCTGCGGCTTATAATTCTTACCGTCCGAATCATTGC
>CAMWNY010000399.1 GCA_947175775.1 uncultured Lachnospiraceae bacterium
AGGCAACGGACTCTGACTCCGTCATTTCAAGGTTCGAATCCTTGTAGCGCTGCTTTAAAGGTCAATAGTACATGCTATTGGCTTTTATTTTGGCAATATAGCGAAAATTGCAGATTTTGGTAAGAATGAGGAATAATAATGAGAATCGACAGACAAAAAGCATCAAATGCCTTCAGCGCTTATGTAAAAAATTATGATATAACCGACGAAAAAGTCAGGCTCAAAATTGAGCATACCCACAGAGTCTGCGAACTTTGTGAACAAATTGCAAAGGCTTCCGGTTTTGACAAGGACGAAGTAGAAATTGCATGGCTTACCGGACTTTTGCACGACGTCGGACGGTTTGAACAACTTAGACGTTACGGCACGTTTGTCGATGCGCAGTCTATCGACCATGCCGAGTTCGGGGCGGATATTCTGTTTGGTGAAAATAAAATCAGAGACTATATTGACGACGATACTGAGGACATTCTCCTTGAAAAGGCAGTGCGCTGTCACAGCGCTTACCGTGTTCCAAAAACCTACACCGCGCGGGAAAGGAAATTTGCAGACCTCTTGCGCGACGCGGATAAAATTGACATTTTAAAAGTAAATATTCTGTTTCCGCTTGAGGAAATCTATAACGTAACAACGCAGGAGCTCAAAAACTGCACCGTCACGCCGGAAGTCATGCAGGCATTTTACGAAGAACACGCCGTATTGCGTGCGCTCAAGAAAACGCCCGTAGACAACGTGGTCGGGCATATTTCGCTTGTTTACGAGCTGGTCTATCCCATAAGCACTAAAATCATGTGCAATCAGGGATACTTGGAAAAGCTGATGGATTTTCACTCGGAGCTTGCGGAAACAAACAGACAGTTTGAAGAAATACGTCAAAAAATGAGAAAATATGTAACTGATAAAATAAAGAGCATAAGTTTACAAACAACACAAAACGGAGGCTGAATATGGCACAAAATGCAAAAGCAAACCTGACAACACAGCCGCCTGCGCGCAGCTTATTTTTCTTTGCATTGCCCATGATTATCGGAAACCTGTTCCAACAGTTTTACAATATGGCAGATTCGATTATCGTCGGTCAGTATGTAGGAGAAGACGCGTTGGCGGCGGTGGGGGCATCGTACTCATTTACAACCGTCTTTATTATGATCGCGATTGGCGGCGGCATTGGTGCGTCGGTGCTCACAAGCCAGTATTTGGGCGCGGACAAGCACAAAGAAATGAAAAGTTCCGTTTATACATTCCTGATTACCTTTGCGGTATTCAGCATTTTGCTATCCGTTTTGGGCTTTCTCATCAATCCTACGGTGCTCAAACTGCTAAAAACGCCCGACAATATCATGGACGAAGCAGTGCTATATTTGCAGATTTATTTTGCCGGACTGCCGTTTTTATTTATGTACAATATCCTGTCCGCAAATTTCAATGCGCTTGGGAAATCAAAAATACCGCTTTACCTGCTGATTTTTTCTTCTATATTAAATATTGTCATGGATTTGTGGATGGTCGGCGGACTTGGGCTTGGCGTGAAAGGCGCAGCAATTGCGACCGTGATTGCACAGGGAATTGCGGCGATTGTTTCTTTTATCATATTGATGCGCCTGCTGGGAACATATAAAGTTGAGGGAACCGTGGAAAAGTTTCGCAGCGACATGTTTGCAGTCGGTGTAAAGATTGCCATTCCTTCTATAATACAACAGTCAATTGTGAGCGTCGGAATGCTGCTCACACAGTCGGCAGTCAACAAGTTCGGCTCCTCTGCGCTTGCAGGGTATTCCGCGGGAATGCGGCTGGAGTCGCTTTGTATTGTGCCGATGATTGCGACGGGGAATGCGATGTCCACGTTTACGGCGCAAAATCTCGGTGCGGGAAAGCCGGAACGCGTTCGGCAGGGGTATCACGCGGCATATGGAATTATCATAGGCTTTGGCGCCGTATTGATTTTTATTTCGCAGCTTTTTTACAATCCGATTGTCTCGGCATTTTTGGACGCGGGAAGCTCGCAGAAGGCGTTTCAGACCGGAACGGACTATTTCCAGTTTATCGGACTATTCTTTTCGTTCTTGGGGTTCAAGGCGATAACGGACGGCATTTTAAGAGGCGCGGGAGATATTAAGGTTTATATGATTGCAAATCTTATCAATTTGGGCATTCGTGTGGCAGTGGCGCAGCTTTGCTCACCGATTTGGGGAATCGAACTGATATGGTACGCCGTGCCGATGGGGTGGGCGACCAACTATTTCATATCGTATCTTTGGTACCGCACGGGGAATTGGAAAAAAAGAAATCTGCTATAATAACAGCAGGGCGCGTAAGGAGACAAAACGCGCCCTGCTGTTGCAAGTTTGTAATCGAGCGCCTGCGCTCGATTTTGATATTTAATAGGAAATTGCAATAATGTAAAATGTGCGCCGGCACTCATCTTATTTACTGAATTTCAAGAGCCATATTGATAAACTCTTCTTTTGAGAGGTCAACGTCCATGCAGAACAGCTGACGCATCTGACCGTTTTTCTCCCATGTAAGGCTCATGCTGTCGGAGTAAGAGATTTCGGCTGCGCCGTAGCCGATGTTGAGCGTGCCTGCCTCAACCTGCGCCTGCTCCTCAGCGGTCGGCTTATAGTCGGGCGTAACCCATTTGCTGCGTATTGCGTGGTAATAATAGGTGATTCCGTTTTTCTCAAAATGCTCCATGCTGTTATTATAAGCAGGAAGGATATGTCTTGGCAGGACTTCATAAAATACATCGTCAGAGCCGCTCCTGTAGCGTACCTGAACCGACTGGAAGCTGTCAATTGTGGTATTCTCCTCATTTTCATAGGTCATATCTTTGATTGTGATTCCTTTAAAGGTATAGCCGTTTGAAAAGCTTTGCGGAGCGTTTGTCGTTACGCCGGCACGGTTTTCCGCCGTTGCCAAATCCGTATATTTTGTATAGTCCGGACGTGCGCTTGAACTCGAATGAATCCCTGCTATGCCGCCCGATGCAACGGTGAGTGTGCCAAGCACCATCACTGCCGCGACTGTTGCGATAATTGCTTTCTTGATTGTAAACCGTTTCATACTGATTCCCCTTTCCTGATGCAAAGAATATTGTTTTTTGCGTTCCTCGGTCTCAAGCATTACTTTTTCAAATGCAATATCCGTATCCGTAG
>CAMWNY010000400.1 GCA_947175775.1 uncultured Lachnospiraceae bacterium
CCCGCAAACATCTTTGAATACGTCAGCCCAAGTTCCTCGTCCGCTTTCACATATAATTCGCGGAATACCTGTTTGAATGGCTGGCGGATTTGGCGGTCAAACAAATCCTTCTGATAATCATGCCAAATGCCTGTCTGATACAGGTCAAGCGGGTGTGCAATGCGCAGCATATCCTCGTCCTGCAAGAAACAGATTTGACCTTTGCAGTCAACCAAACAGCACTTTCCTCCGCCGTCCAAATCCGTCTGTACAAAGCCTGAGTTCTTTCCGCACACAAACACTAACGGCGCAAGAATTGCTTTCACAACAGGATTTCGAAACAGCCCCGCGGTTTCTGCTGTTGTAAACAAATCACCGTTTTCCATCGCCTCTTCCATCAGCTTTTTTGTGCGTACATACTGTTCTTTCAGCGTTTTGTGCGCTTCCTTAACTGCCAAAACATACGTATTTTTCTTTAATCTTGACGGCAGCGATTTAAGCGGCTTTTCCTTTTTTCGACATAAAATTTCACTTTTCCCCAGTTCGTTAATATTTATACAAATTTCTACGTCTTCCACAGCCGTCCAACGTAAATACGGAACAAATTCCTGTATCAGCTCCGTTTCCATATTCAATATCAGTCTGGTAACATCGGTAAAGCCCGCGTGGACGCTCAAATTGACCAAAGCAGTCTGTGCCGCCGCCGTTTCGCTCGCCCGCCGCTGTGCGCCGAACTGCTTCGCCTCCTTTGCAAACTGCTGAATGAACTGATACCGTGCCAGCAAATCCTTCTGACGGTTTTTTGCAAAAGGCACCAAACTGTAGCTCATCAGCAAATCTTTATTTCGCTTTGTGGAAATCTCTTCGCGCAGGTGTTCTAATGTTACCTTGCCCGTGGCAGCGTCCGCATATTTCCTTGCCCGCGAATGCTTCTGACCGTCAGAAATATATTTTGCGGCATTATAAAGTATGCCAAAGTTTTTCTCACCCAAAAGCCTGTAACATTCCTGAAACCAGTCAATATCAAAGGCACCGCCTTGCAGCTCCTGCGTCGACAAGGGTGTGTACTTGGCAATGATTGCCGTTTTCCTGTCATCAAAGCGCTCGTTCATGTGCGCCATAAAATAATAGCATCCGCTCTTTAAACCGCTCCACGCAAGATAACTTTCGATAATGTCAATCCACTGCGGCGCATACATTGCCACCTCGACAAGCCGCTGCTGCGTAATGCCAGTTCCCTTCAAAGCCGCTTTTAACTGTTTTGCGCTGTCATCCTCTTTGGGATAACATGCTTTTAACAAAAAACACAAAATTTCTTTTTTCGTATCCATTGCGCGGTTATAATGCCATGAGTACCACGAATAATACGTATCCCTGCTCAGCGTATCCTTTCCCAAAGCTTTTAAAATACGAATTAAATAATCAATTCCCTGTACATATGTCACCCCGCGCATATCCTGCGTTACGATGGTTTCCGCCTCGCCTCTGCGCAGCTCAATATCCATAAATACAGGCACTATTTCGTTGTACAATTCCCGCGCCAGCTTCCCGCACCATGTATTCGGACCGACAAATGCCGCGCCGTTTTCTATTACCTGCTTTGATAAATCGTTTCCAAAAAAGTCACGCCACAGACTATAGTTTTTCGAATTGGTATAATCTTCTTTGACAAGCTGTGTAAGCGCTTTTATGCACATCATTCTTGGATAATACTGCAATAATGCTTTCCATACAATATCCTTGGAAACCAATCCCATATGGTACGCTTTCATAAACCAGTACGGTTTTAACGGAGTCAGGCTGTTTCGATTGGTACGCAGTTCCCCATCCGTAAACTGTTCGCGTTCCCGGTCCTGTGCGCACCGCAGTTCAAATGCCCATGCGGCAGAAAACGCCTGCACAAATTCTTCGTCCGTTTGCCAATACGCAAGCCCGTCAAAAAACGACTTAAAAAACGGAATTTTTGTGACGGAAATTTTGTCCGTTGTTAAATCTCCCTTCCAGTCCGGACGCTGGTACGGTATCATACGGTTTTCCTTTGTCAGTATGGGAAGTAAGGCGCATATCGATTCTATGCCCATATGCAGTAAAAACTTTTTGCCTGCAAATTCTGCATGGTAGAGCCTCCAAATTGCACGTATCTGCGGTTCATAGCCCAGCTCAAACGGCTTTACTGTAAAGGGCATTTTCCCAAAGACGGCATCATAAAACGGGCGGCTGTTTTCAAACAGATTGATGTCATCCCAAACCGTGAGCGCCTCCATCTCTAAAAAAATGCTGTAATCACCGATTTCCTGCTCATAAAAATCACGCAGCTCCTTCGCAAGCGGATAATTCTCCAACCGGTTGGAATCGCCTTCTTTCATTTGTTGAAATGCATAGCCAATTAATTTTGTTTCTCCCCAAATGGTCCGGAATTCGTCGTTCTTATGCTCACAGATAAGTGCATCTAATTTTTGGAGTTTTTTAATAACCGTGTCCTCCGGCAGCAGAATACACTGTTTCAAGGTATCTGTTCCTGCTTTTGGGAGCACGGCATTTTCCTTTGCGTCAGGGTTATAAAATCCAAATCCTTTTTCTGCCGTTAAAGTCGGATGCTCCCCTAAAATTTCTGCAAGAAGTACATTCTCTTTATCGGAAGGCTGTTCGACCAAAGCCGCAAGCGGTTTCACACGCTCAAAAAACGCAGCTTTTTCCTCCTGCTTTGACAGACGCAAAAGCAAATCCAAGCCGCCGGTTCGCTTTTCTTCCTTTTTATCGCTCAAAAGCCGTTTCAGACAGTCTTCCATATCCTGGTCTGTCTGACTGCTCAAAAGATCCAAAAGCTCCCTGCGCAGCCCGCCGCGTTTAAAACGCAGCATGTCCTCCATCAATTGGTAATCCTCACGCGTCAGTGTCATATTTTTTACAATGGAAATTGCCGTTCTAGACGAATATTCCTCCGCAATGCCCATCGACTTGATTAAGATTTCGCGCTGCGCTTTATTTTTTGGCGGGCATAAAAGAAGGTTAATCAGACTATGCCGCCCGTAAGTACCCGTCATATCCTCAAGAAAACCTGACACTTGTGTCATTTTTTCCTCGTCCTCCCGCACATACGCCAAAAATGCCAATTGGAGGATGAGCTCCGAACGAGAAAGGTCCGGCAGATGCCACGGAAAAATGCACGGGAAAT
>CAMWNY010000401.1 GCA_947175775.1 uncultured Lachnospiraceae bacterium
GCATATAAAGGGGGCGGCGACAAAAGAGGAGCGCAAACGCAGGAAAAAAGAAATGCAGAAGGCACGTGTGGAACGCGAAGGAAATTTTTTCCGACGCACACAAAACCAGTTTAAGATGACCAAAAAATCTGCTGAATATAAAAAACATACGGTAAAAAGAACAGTTAAAAGCGTGATTGTAATAGTGAGCGTATTAAGTATTGTTTTGCTGTCTGTATTTTTTGCACTGCTGTTCGTGATGTGCCTTACGCAGGGAGCTGCGGAGTATTACGCCGAAGCAGTCGTGCAGGTAGACTATGACACAATGACGGACGCCACGGAGTATTATAAAAATCTTGAAGCAGATTTGGAAGAATATCTGTCTGACAGAACAGCGCTGGAAAGTGAATTACGCGCCGATCATGGCAGCGATATTTATGAGTTCCACTACAATATCTGCAGTTTTGGTTTCAGTGCCAACACAATCCTTGCATACCTTGCCGCCAAATATAATGAATTTACACTTGATGATACGGTAAAGGAAGACCTGAAGGAAGTATTTCAGGAAATGTACGTTTTAAACGTCTCAACACAGATGGAGGACAGGGAGATTGACGGTGAAACGGAACAGAAGAAAATATGCTATGTGACGCTGACCCGTACGGAACTGGAGGAAATTGTTGAGGGAAGACTGACCGATGACCAGCTTGAGCTGTACAGGTCATATAAGCTTACGACAGGAGGACAGCAGGTATACGGTCCCGTAATGCGTGAAGACTGGACAAATCTTATCAGCAGCAATTACGGGGACAGGATACATCCCATTACAAAAGTACGTACAACGCATAAGGGTGTGGACATAGCGATTCCGACGGGTACAAAGCTGTATTCTGCGGTAAAGGGAACCGTCACGGTTGCACATTACTCTGAAACAGCCGGAAACATGGTTACTGTTAAAAACAGCACGGGTTGGACGGTAACATTCATGCACATGGACAGTATTGCGGTATCTGTCAATCAGAACGTGGAAAAAGGGGATTTTATAGGATACAGCGGAAACACCGGAAATTCCACTGGTCCACATCTTCACCTGCAGGTGAACGACGCAAGTGGGAATACCGTGAATCCGATATTTATAATTCCGCAGACCTGTGCAAGAATCAACGACGAATAGTAGGAAGGAGGAATTTACTTGAAAAGCCTAGAAAAACTTGAGGAGCAGTATCATAAGGAGCTGGCGCTTGCACAGAAGCATAAACAGGGCGCCGAGGATATAAGGAGGGAGATAGAACTTTTAAAAGGAACAATGATTAACCAAAAAATTAAAGCGCTTAATTTTAACGGGGAGGAGTACAAAAAACTTATGACTTTATTGAACGACAAAAAGGGACTTATGGAGGCAATAGAGCTTGTAACCGGAAGCGCTGATGCGAAGGGGGATGAATTTGATGAATGCAAAACTGCGGCGCTGCATTAAGGCTGCAGTAACATTGGCGGTAATTGCGGTCATAGCAGCGGCGGTTGTTCTGTCCGCATATTTGATGCTGAAAAAGCAGAAGGTCAGTGCAAATGTATCGGAAGAAACTGCTCTGAATGTATTTGAAAATACAGTTGCAGACAATATGACGGAAGCTTTTGAATTATCTGAAGAGAAAAGTACGCAAATGAATACGAATCCTTATGCGGAAGATGAAGCAGATGATACGCTTTATGCGACGTCGCATAAAACGGAACCTGTCACACAGGACATAATCCGGATTGCGGATATGTATGCAGTAAAAGGAGATCTGACGCTGAAAAGTTATTATCCTGACGCAGCCGGATATACGTGGGAACTGTATGATACAGATACCAAGAGCTGGAAATCCCTTGATGCAGAAACAGTATATGATGAGCTTTACAGACCGGTATCTTCCATATCATTGGATTTGGAACAGGACATTATGGTGCGCTGCGAAGTGGAAAAAGAAAATTCCGAAGAAAGCATTTTGGATGTGGCAACTGTTAAATGCATTCAATCCGTGACAGGAATCAGCGCTGCCCAAGAACAGGTTGAAACAGGTACGGGATGGCTTTGCAGCCGGGATATTCCCGTAAAAGTCACTTACCGAGATAACAGCAGCGAAACCCTTTCCGGACTGTATGGCTTGGTGTTCGTGGACAGTCTTGAGAGCAGTGAAGTTACATATTCGGATACGGGCAACATGATCGAAACAATAACCACGGTTAGTACAGAATGCGAGTACAGCTATGTAAATGCCGGAGAAAAGGAATTTGTAATCCGGTACCGGGATAAAGACAAAATGTACGATACGAATTTAACGGTTGTCAGCGCCGATAAAGAGGCGCCTGTAATTTCGGCGGTTTCCATAAGTGATTTTGAAATAAGCAACATTGACAAACCTGTAACGGTAGAGGTGTCCATAACGGCAGAGGATAATGAAACGCCTTATCCTGAGCTTATGTATGCATTCCTTCCGCAGGAGACAGAACCCGAAGAGGCTGACTGGACCGCAAATCCAAAGTTCGAAAAGAATATTGACAAAAACGGAACATGGATCGCATATTGCAGGGATAAAAGCGGAAATATTGCCGCATTTGAGAAAAAAATAATAGCAGTGGATCAAAAAGCCCCAAAGCTTGCACTGACGCTTGAACACTCCGAATGGTGCCAGTCAAATAAAATTATTGCAGATGCCAGGGATGAGCTGTCCATAACGTATCTGTTTACCTGTCCCGAAACGGGAGAAGACAGCGGATGGATTGACAGAAACGAATATGATGTCACAAAAAACGGAACATGGGAGGTACAGGCAAAGGATGCGGCGGGAAATACCGCAGTCAAGGAGATTACGGTAAGCAATATTGACACACAGATGCCCATAATAAAGGGAATCACTGAAGGAGAACGAATATATGAAAACTAGAAAACAAAGTATGATGCTGCCTGTATTGATACTTACCTGCCTGCTTTTTACACCTGATTTGGAAGCAAATGCGGAAGGCGGTGATGAGTACATTACAATTACGGTAGATGCGGAGGATGACAATGAAGGACTGCTGTATTCAATTGATTCAACGGAAGACGCGGCATTTACCGACTCAAATACATTTACAATTCCGGCAGGAACGTCCCATACGAT
>CAMWNY010000402.1 GCA_947175775.1 uncultured Lachnospiraceae bacterium
CGGATAATCACGACATTCAACTTTTTCTTCATTTGATAAAAACTCAGTCCCTTTCTTCTTGCCATGAGCAAACCCCCTCTCCGGTATATCCCGTCCGTGCATTTGTAAAAACGGAGCCTGTTTCCAAGCTCCGTCATATGAACTATACATTATTTTACTAATTCTTTAACCTTTGCCCGCTTACCAACACGCTGTCTTAAGTAGTTCAGTTTTGCACGTCTTACTTTACCTAATCTTACCACTTCCACTTTCTCTACGTTTGGAGAGTGCATCGGCCATGTCTTTTCTACGCCGACACCGTTTGAAAGCTTTCTTACCGTAAAGGTCTCTCTGTTGCTTCCGCCCTGAATTTTCAACACGGTACCCTCAAATACCTGTATTCTCTCACGGTTACCCTCTTTAATCTTGCCGTGTACTCTTACCGTATCGCCGACTCTGAAGCTGTCAACATGCTCCTTCAACTGTTCCTTCTCGATTTCTCTAATAATTTCGTTCATTTTATTTGCCTCCTTGTTATTTCGACGTTCTTAATACTTTATAATCACATTGCTCCCAATGACACGTATCAGAGGACCATCTCTTTTTCTCGCAACATTAGTAATTTACCATAAAATATAGGAGATTGCAAGGGTTATATGGTATTTTTATTTTTTTTGTTGCGGTCTGTTCATAAATCCGCACAAAACCCTTAAATTACAACGTAATCCAATCACTGTCTACCCAATAACCTTTTGTTTCATTCCACCTGCGATACTGCATTACTCCGTCTATAACCCTGAATTTCTTTACAATTACGTCTGCATATGGAACAATCCCTTCGTCAGATGCAGATAATTCCAGTACATTTTGCATTTGAGCAGCTTCTGCCTTTTTGATACCGGTTATATTCATAGCTGCTGGTATGGACAGCATTATTGCAGTACTGAATATGATGATTTCCTTTCTCATGATATCCTCCTATTTTATCTCGAAACCTTCTTCTTTCATTAACAATGCAGTATCTTTATCAACTACTGATATGCATTGATTTTTATACATTACCTCATACTCTCCATTCTTCTCGCGCAGAAAAACGGTTTCAGGTTCTATATAATAAACATTATCTTCTGTTATCACTTCCTCCATTGGGACGTCAAATTTAGATTGAAATACAACACTGTAAGACGCACAAAATAAAATCATATAAATCATAATCATTGCCGCCATATGTATCTTGTATTTTGTTTCTTCCATCTGCGCCGCACCTGAACAATTTGACACACAGAGAAATCTTTTCCTGATTTTATCTCCATCATATGTTTTATATAACGTATTGCTATTTTTTACGCGGCACGCATTTTCGAACTTATTTGCGTTCCCTTGTATCACTTGCAAAATAGATGACAAATATGCCGCTTTCTCTTCACTTTGCAATCCGCCTGCCGCTTTAAGATCACATTTAATCTCCAATGTCTCCTCTATGTTAATATTTAACAAATACGCTGTTGGATTCCACCAAAAAATACAACTCCATAAATTTAACAGCAGTTTAACCAATGCATCACGATTTAAAATATGCGTGTACTCATGTTTCATAATGTAGTATAAATCCTGTCTTTCATACTCTTTGTTGGGAAGCAGAATTACAGGATGCAAAATTCCCATTTCCATTGGTACATTAAAAGGAGTCCTGTATACCTTAATTTTTCGTTTATCTCCTGATTCACGTTGCAGCGTTTCTAATAAATCACATACTGCCCCCTCATGTACCATGGTACATGTGCAAAGCATCCGTTTTGCAGTTTGATAGTCCTTTATCAGCAAAAACAGTTTAATCACTGTACCGCAGAACCAAATAACAGGAAATAAATAACCGACGGAAATGGTACCGCCAATTTTTATTTTCGTACACAAATGCGTTACAACATTGTACACAGCTTCCACTGGAACTACTTTTGTTATAGGAAGTTCAATCGGCACTGCCATCCTGAAAATACAAAATACATACAGAATCAAAAGATTGCTCACTCCAAAATACTGCAATGTCCGTTTGCTCTTTTGTATTGCACGCATAATAACTGTCAATATGGAAGTCCATATGCACCCCATAATAAACGAATACGCCGTTATACACATATGAATCACTCCCGGTTATTTTGGATTTTTTGCCTGTGCCTTAAGCGCATCAATTATTTCCTGCAGCTGTTCTATCATTTCATCCGCATGTTCATTTTTATCATCTTGTGTCTCTTGAAACAGCGCCACTGCTACCCTGCCAAACGATTCTGTCTGTATTCCATACCGCACTAAAAATTTGGCAGCGTATTCCTCCCGCGTCATACACGGAACAAACTTTCTTGCATACTGTGTATTATAACGGACGCTTCCACGTTCCTGTATCATACCGGCATCTAACAAAGCGTTGATTGTCCGATGCACATATGTCGTATTTGGCATAATGTCACTGAGCCTTTCCAATATATCCACACTTGTCAGGGCTTCACCTTCCTCCCACAACAAATCCATTACTCTTTGTTCCCGTTTTGACAATTGATATTCGTTCCTCATAATTTCCAATTCCTTTTTGCCTGAATGTTATCTGTACTACATGTAACTTAAATTATCTGGTTCAACAAAAATTTATTATTTGAGAACACTACAGGTGGACCGTCCTTTTTTTCCTGTTACTTTCGGCGGATTTGCAAGCAGATACGCCTCATACAGCTCCGGACGCCGAAGCCTTGTCCGCTCAAGCGACTGCTCCTGCCGCCACTGTTCGATATTGGCATGGTGTCCGCTCATCAGCACCTCGGGCACCCTTTTGTCATGCCATATCTCGGGACGCGAATACTGCGGATACTCCAAAAGACCGTTTGCATGTGACTCTGTCTGCGCCGACTCGTCATTATGAAGCACTCCAGGCACAAGTCTTGCAATTGCGTCCACCATTACCATCGCCGCCAGCTCCCCGCCTGTAAGCACATAGTCGCCAATGGAAATGTAATCCGTGACAATTTCCTCTAAAACACGCTCGTCAATCCCCTCATAATGCCCGCACAGCAAAATCAAATCCTCTTCCTTGGAAAGCTCCGCAGCTTTCTTTTGATGAAACACTTCCCCTTGCGGTGTCACATACAC
>CAMWNY010000403.1 GCA_947175775.1 uncultured Lachnospiraceae bacterium
AATATAAAGTTTTAATTTATCCCCATTTTGATTTGCAGTGTCTGTACCCATTTCAGTTTATAATTGCAGTGTTTCCATGCAAATGTTTAGCAGCATAATGCATCATCCGCTTCATAAATTACCGCCGCTCATCTACAACGACACAATTGCATTCTGACGTTTCCTGAATCATTTTCATATCAGTAAACAATACCTTGGGTGTTATTCCTATAATATTTCTGACTGCTGTAACCACACTGCTTCTGATAACCTCTTTCTCCTCTATCGAAGCTACTCTTCCAAACTCCTCCATCGCTACCAAAACCTCTATCATATCAAGTTTTGATTCCCTATAGATACGCATCCTGTACCGCACTCGGACATGTTCCAAATCAGCAAGCATATTTTCAAGCTGAAACCGAAACACGCTCACTCCCCTTATCACAATGGTATCATCTGTCTTACTGTAAAACTTCCCTATTCTTGCATTTGTTCTTCCGCAATGACACCGTTCATGCGTAATTGTTGCCATATCACCTGTCCTGTATTTGATAAGCGGGATTCCTTCTCTGCGCAATGTCGTAAATACCAATTCCCCTGTCTCTCCATCTTTTACGGCGGTGTTCGTACCCTTATCTAAAATTTCCGGCACAAAAAAGTCCTCCTGTACATGAAGTCCATTGTGGCATTCGCAATCACATGCCACTCCCAAGCCTGCAAACTCACTAAATCCATATACATCATGTATGCTGATTCCAAGCATGCCTTCAATATCATTTCTCATCTTTTCGGACCATGTTTCTGTTCCACAAATCGCAGTCTTCAGTTTCAGGTTTTTGACCTCTCCCATATTTTCAATCATCTGAGAAATATGCAAAAGATACGATGACGTGCACATAATTCCCGTAACATTCAACTCTTTCATTATTTGAATTAATCTGTCAATACTGCATGTAGACGATGGCACAACTGCTGCACCTACTTTTTCCGCTCCATAATGTGCACCCAGCCCTCCTGTAAAAAGTCCGTAATTATATGCAATCTGTATCGTATCATTCTTTGTAAGCCCTGCCATATAAATGCATCTTGCCACACATTCTGCCCATATCTCAATGTCATTTCTTGTACATCCGACTATAATCTCCGCGCCTGTTGTCGCATTTGAGCTGTGATACCGGATAATTTCACTTTGCGGCACTGCCATAAAATCAAAAGGATTGTTTTGTATCAAATCTTCTTTCGTCGTAAAGGGAAGCTTATCCAAATCTTCTATTCTGCGTATATCTCCCGGCTCAATTCCTTCTTGCTGCATTTTCATTCTATAATATGCAACGCTGTGGTATACTTTCTTTACCATTTTGACAAGACGCTTTCCCTGCAAAGTCATAAGTTCATCTCGGCTCATACACTCTCTTGCCTCATTCCATATCATAATTGCAACCTTCAACCTCCTATTCCTCTTTTTGTACTTTCATTCCATATGCCCGCAAGCACATTCACCGGCTCCATAATTCCTTATATAGACAAAAAAGAAACCCGCCAATTTAATGAGCAAGTTTCTTTTTTAGGAATTATTTTTAGGATTATTTAGGAGCCTGTTAATCGTGAGTATCTCGTAATAATCATTATTCTAATGCTTACTCACATAAATTATATCGGTCCCGTTCTCCTATTTCTTTAGCATATTTTTTCAAATTTTCTGAAAATTTTTAATATTTTTTGAATTAAATGTCTAATTCAAGCAATTCTCCATTCTTTATCTGCCATTTATAATATTCCCCTTTGGGCGTGCCGTACTTCTCCATAATTGCCATAATCGTTCCCCCATGTACCACAAATGATACCGCCTTTATATTTTTTCTGCTTTGCTGCACTTTTTCGATACATTCCCAAAATGCACTTTGAGAACGAAACACAAAATCTTTTTTTGATTCCCCATTTGGAAATGCATTTTCCCCTCCGCTCTCGAGCCAGCTGATATAAGAAGGATTATTTTTCAAATCTTCATAATTCTTCCCTTCAAAATCTCCAAAATCCATTTCCTTTAATCCTTCACAAATCATCAACTCTTTTCCTGTATAAATATACTCCGCAGTCATTATACAGCGCTTCATGGGGCTTGCAAAAACAATATCGGCATGGGGATAAACTCTGACTTGAAGCTGCCTTATCCCCTCCCTACAAAGAGGTTCATCCGTACGTGAACCGATATATGCTTTCCTTTGATTCCCTTTCGTTATTCCATGACGTATTAAATAGACTTTCATAACTCAATTCCCACCCTTGCACTGATTCCCCTTTCATACGGATGTCTTTCATTTCTCATCTCCGTTATATAATCGGCTTTGCCCAAAAGTTCCTTTGCAGGGTTTCTTCCAGTAAACACAAGCTCTGTCGTACCTTTGCACAATTGAACCAACTCGTGTACTGACGATTTATCAACAAATCCTCCCTGATATGCTGACATCATTTCATCTACAATAACCAGTTGATATATTTCTTCCTTAACTGCCTTAATTATTGCCCTCATTGCCCGGTCATTGTGCATTCTTAATTTGATTCTATCCTCATCCCGCATATTCCATGTAAATCCAAATGTATTTTTTATTGCATACACTTCCACCTTCTCTATTTTTTTTAAAACATCCAGTTCCGCAGAAGTTCCATCCTTCATAAACTGGACAAATGACACACGCATACCTGCTCCTGCCGCGCGCACTGCAAGCCCTATTGCTGCTGTCGTTTTTCCTTTCCCGTCTCCATGATAAATATGCATTAATCCCTTTTCCATCACAATCTCCAAATTTAAAATAATTTACTGTACAACTGCAGAAAAGCCCAACAGCATATTCCATGCTATTGGACCTTCGAACAACTATTCCTGCATATGATTTGCAGACTGTTCTTCATTCTGTGGAACAGCTGCATTCACTACCATATTGACTCCGTCAAGACCATTGACCGTAATATTTCTGTTCACCTTTGCATCATACGACTCCGCATTGATAATATTTGCAAGGTCAATGCCCGTCGTCTCCTTCATTGATTCAAACAGCTTTGCCATCACCGCAGGCACGTTTCCAGCCACCTGCTCTACACCGTTTGCAC
>CAMWNY010000404.1 GCA_947175775.1 uncultured Lachnospiraceae bacterium
TTTGCAAGTTTATCCGGATTGAAAATATCGCCGCCAGCCTGCATAAGACCATACAGCACAGGAATCGCCGAATACCCGTAATACCCGACGGACGTGGGTGGAAACATACTGCGGTTCACATTCACCACACCGTACCCCTCGTCTATCCCGTGAAAGCAAAAATCCATGGGCGATGTGCCCGACAGTTCATCCGCCACCACATAGTCCGTAATCAGATCGGCATACTCATTCGATAATATTTTTTCCTTACAAGTCATATTAAATATAATAACAGTCGATATTTATATGCAGACTGTTCTTTCCGCACGTCTTTCCTATTATATTATGTCTGCATGGTCTGTTCTGTTATTCCTGCCGGTAACAAACCGCACCTGATCCTGTTACCTGCACGCCGCCTGTTTTCCCGACAGACCTGTTATATGCCCTGTAATTCTTCGCTCTATACTTCCTTTTAACCGCCTCGAATTGCACACGGTTAAACTCCAGATTATGCAATTCTTCCCATACACCTAAAAATTCTATTGTATTACGATTGCGCATCCGGTTTTGAATCACAAATCTTGAGGCATCTTCATTTCTATATTTTGCAATATCTGTTAATGAGATAAACTCAGGTAAAATATCTCCTAAACCATTTATCCTCCGCCTAATTTATTAATCCTTCTTTATCTTCCCACATTTCCCGACATGCTTCGACATAAAGTTTAATGCAGCCAGGGTACATATACAAATACTTTCTACACACCCTTTTAAACAATTTCAGTATTTTTCATCACAGG
Organism: uncultured Lachnospiraceae bacterium; assembly: GCA_947175775.1. GTDB lineage: Bacteria > Bacillota > Clostridia > Lachnospirales > Lachnospiraceae > COE1. Next base: position 780 of record CAMWNY010000404.1, read on the forward strand.
CAAAATCCAGCAAGTACTCTGACAAATGTGACAATTCATCTTCTGACACGGTTCTGCTGCACACATCTTCAACCAACAACAAATAACCCTCATAGGCTTTCAAATGCCACGCTCACCCTTCTATCACATTCAGCCTGTCGGGATGTTCCAGCGAATTGCTTCTGATATCAATGACCGGTCCGCCCGTTCCTTCGATATATTCCCGCGTGATCGTGACCCTGCCGATATTGTCGTCCTTGGGTACCTCATACATGATATCCAGCATAAATTCCTCGATGATGGCGCGCAGAGCGCGTGCCCCGGTATCTTTCTCCATCGCTTTCTCCGCGATTGCCTCCAGTGCGCCCTGTTCGAAGGCAAGCTGCACCTCATCCAGTTCAAGCAGCTTCTGGTACTGCTTGAGAATAGCGTTTCTGGGCTCCTGCAGTATCTTCACCAGCATTTCCCTGCTGAGTCCTTCCAGCGTAAAAATGACCGGAAGACGACCGATAAACTCAGGAATCATACCAAATTTCTTGATATCCTCCACCGCTACCCGGCTTAAAATATTCTTTTCCTTGTCATACTTATCGCGCAGTTCCGCGTTGTATCCAATGGATGTGCGCTTGTTCAGCCGCTGCTTGATGATTTCCTCCAAATCCGGAAACGCGCCGCCGCATATGAAAAGGATATTCCGTGTATTCACCGTGGCAAGCGGCACCATGGCATTTTTGGAGTTCGCTCCCACGGGAACTTCCACCTCCGCGCCCTCTAACAGTTTGAGCATCCCCTGCTGTACGGACTCACCGCTGACATCACGGGAATTGGTATTCTTTTTCTTGGCAATCTTATCGATTTCATCAATAAAGATGATACCCCGCTCCGCACGTTCCACATCATTGTCCGCCGCAGCCAGAAGTTTGGACACAACGCTCTCGATATCGTCTCCGATATACCCTGCTTCCGTCAGGGATGTGGCGTCGGTAATCGCAAGCGGCACATCCAGAAGGCGCGCCAGCGTCTTCACCAGATAAGTCTTGCCGCAGCCCGTAGGACCGATCATAAGCATATTCGATTTCTCAATCTCTATCTCGTCCATAGTGCCCGTCGCCACCCGCTTATAGTGGTTGTAAACCGCCACGGACACTACCTTTTTGGCGTGCTCCTGTCCTACCACATATTCATCCAGTTTTTCCTTGATCTTATGCGGCGGCATGATATTGCGGATATCAATTTCCGGCTTCGCATCCGTTTTCTTCTTTTTCTTAGGCTTCTGTTTGTTCGGAATACCGCCGTCTCCCTGCAGGTCCGCCAGATTGACAAAGCTGATATTGGGAAATCCTCTCCCGTTGTTGAAATCGGTCATGGAAGGGTTATTTAACATCCCCTGGTAGTCAAACTGACTTACCGTGTCCATCGTTTTATGCATGCAGTCGTCACAGCCGCATATGTGATTGGGCAGGTGGAACATTTTACCCGCCTTGCTCTCCGGTCTGCGGCAGATAAAGCAGACATCCTCATAATCGCTGTCCCGGTCGTCTTCCTCTTTGCCGCCGTCAGGTGAAAAGACATCTTCCGAAGCGCCGTCTTTTGTGTCCGGCAGCTCCTTTTTGCCGCCCTCTTCCCGCTCTCCTTTGTCCTGTCTTTCTTTGTCCTGCAGTTCCTGTTTTCTGCTGCGAAGCGCCTCTCTTTGCTCCTCAACATCCTCAATCTCACAGAAATCGTGTCTTTTCGGCTCTTCCGCCGTCTCTTCCACATTATTTATATCATCGTATCTGTCTTCTCTCATACCGTCGCCTGTACCTTCCTCGATTTGCTGTTACCTTTTAATCCATATGCCAAAAAACTGCTCAAATTTCTGTCCGACATACCGCACAAACAGTTATTTTTATCATAGTATAAAAAGCGGTTTCCCACAAGTAAACAATTTCTAAAGAAACAAAATGCCTTATGCCCGGCTGCGGAATCTGCTTCATAAACCAGGATGATATCAAAGCCTCTCCTGATCGTTACAAGGAGAAAGGCGGCCTTTCGACCGCCTTGTATTGCTATGCTGTTTATCAAACGTTATTCCGACACTTTATTACCCAGCGTCAGCTGCACTTTCTTATCCGTATAACCGTTGACATCCGCTGACATAACTGTCAGTTCTACCGTTTCACCCTTGGCATGAAATTCCAGTTCCCGCTGAAGCTCATCCATAGAGTAGATAGCCACCCCGTCAAACTCCGTGATGATATCGCCTTTGCGCAGCCCTGCTTCAGATGCCGCCGTATTCTCGTATACCTGTGAGACGAACACGCCCTTCGGCATACCGTAAGCC
>CAMWNY010000405.1 GCA_947175775.1 uncultured Lachnospiraceae bacterium
TGGTGTACTCGTGTATGGAGGCTGGTATGAATATTGGTATTTTTGATTCGGGCATTGGCGGCATGACGCTGCTCCATCAGGCAATGCTGATGATGCCGCGGGAAAAATTTATTTTTTATGCGGATACGGATCATGTGCCGTATGGGACAAAGAGCAGGGAGCAGGTCATATCGTATGTGGATGCGGTTATCCGGTTTATGGCAGAGCAGGACTGCAAGGCAGTCGTGATTGCGTGCAATACGGCAACCGCGGTTGCGGCGGAACAGATGCGTGCCAAATATGCCGACGTCCCGATTATAGGTATCGAGCCGGCGGTAAAGCCGGCAGTGGAGGAGAGTGACGGAAAACGCGTGATGGTCGTGGCAACGCCGCTCACCGTACACGAGAAAAAGCTGCAGAACCTTGTGGAGCGTGTCGATGACGCACATCTTGTCGATTTGCTCGAACTGCCCCGCCTTGTCGAGTTTGCGGAGCGCGGCGAGTTTGTCTCCGATGAGGTCACAAGGTACCTCAAAAACAAGCTTTCCGCGTATCCTTTGGAAAAATACGGGGAACTGGTGCTTGGATGCACGCACTTTAATTTTTTTAAGGACACATTTCAGAAACTGATGCCGTCGGGAACCCATATGATTGACGGAAGTCAGGGGACGGTGCGCCAGCTGATGCGGATTCTGGAAGCAAAAGGTGCACTTGCGGATAAAGAAGGAAATATGTGCCGGGACTGGGAACGGAATAAAAATGACATATGTGTCAGATATTTTGTGTCGGGCAGGGAGATATTGGACGCGGACAGACTCAACATGTTCAATGACCTCCATCAACGCCTCGAAAAAATGCGCTGTCTGTAAAGAAACAGACAGCGTATTGCGTTATTCCAGATTTAGTTTTTTGGTCAGCATGTGCAGGTTTATGAAATACATAATTACCGCGACAACGACGGAGAAGAACAGCGCCAGATCCATGGTCGGCGACATCAGCCCGAATGCGGTATATTCCTCATAATACATGTCTGCACGCATCAGCTTCGAATACATTGGTATTGAAGCAATGTAGCCAAGTATCTTGAGAATAAACTGTACGACAAAGTATGCTGCAATCGCGCCGATAATGCGGTGCTTGGTGTAGAGCTGCCCCAGTGACACGCAGCCTAAAATAGTCACAGTATTTGCAATGATGGCAATGATAAAATAGACCACCAGATACACTATATATGTGCCAAGGCTGATGCCGAGTTCGGTCTCAAATTCTGATAAGGAGGAGGACAGTTCCTGAAAAAACAGTCTGCGCAAATCCGCGGTATCCGTTAAATATCCGTTGCTCTCTGCGATGGCGATTGACAGGATATGGTTTACGCCCACATTTGCAATGACAAGCAGACTGACCGCTACCGCCAGTATTAGAAAAAGGATAGCGGCAACAGAGGAGATAAGCTTGACATTGAGTATCTTCTGTGTAGAGACGGGTAGTGTGTGGGTCAAGTAGCCCTGATCCGTGTAACAGGTCTTGTAAAACCGGATTGCAATCGTTAACATGACGCCCAGTGAACAGCCGATGATTCCAAAATAGTAGAGGAAAATGGAAAGCATAAGCGCCATGACTGAGTACCAGGTAAGTGTTTCGTCAAATTTTGGATTAATCGTCACGATGACGCTGCAAGTCAGAACTGTTGTGCCGGCAAGCACAATCAGCATGATTAACATAGGGAAACGTAATCCCTTCCATTCGTATTTAAAAAGTTTTCCTAACATGCGTATACCTCCCTGAAGTAAGTGTCTACCGACTTGCCCATCTGACTCCTGATTGCGTCAACCGACGTATACAGCATCAGAGATCCGTTTTTCATGAAAATCACGTCGTCAAGTATGTTTTCAATGTCCGATATCAGATGAGTTGACAAAAGAATCGTCGAACCCGGATTGTAGTTGGTGATAATTGTGCGAAGGATGTAATCCCTTGCGGCAGGGTCGACGCCGGCAATCGGTTCGTCAAGGATATAAAGGTCTGCGTGCCTGCTCATGACAAGAATGAGCTGCACCTTTTCCTTGGTGCCCTTTGAGAGTGTCTTGAGACGTGCCTCTGTATTGATGCCAAGCGCGCCAAGCATCTGAAAGGCTTTCTCTGTTGAAAAGTCCTCGTAAAAATCTGCAAAATATCCCACCATCTGGCTGACTTTCATGCTGTTGTCAAGATAGGTGCGCTCAGGAAGATAGGAGATAACCTTCTTGGTGGCGGCACAGGGATTTAAACCGTTAATCAGGACATTGCCGCATGTCGGCGTCAGAAGCCCGTTAATCATTTTTATCAGTGTGGACTTTCCGCATCCGTTCGGACCAAGCAGACCGATAATACGTCCCCGCGGGATAATCAGGTTCATGTGGAAAACCGACATGTAGCTGCCCATTCCCGGGTATCGCTTGCAGAGGTCATTGAGCTGCAGAAGCGGTATGGCGGAAACAGACTCGCCTCCGTACATCGGGTCTTGCTGTGTGTAAGCGCTGCCGCTTTCTTTCTGTGTATAAAGCGGGGCGCTGCTTTCCTGCTGCGGATAAGATGAAGGACTGACGGTCTGTTGCGGATAAGCCGATCCGCCTTCCTGCTGTGTAGGCGGAACAGGGTTGCTGTTCTGCTGTGGATAGACTGAAGCACTGTTGTCCTGCTGTGCTGCCATTGGATTTTCGTTGTTATGATTCACATTCGTTCCCTCCCTCAGGTATTTATTTTTCTGAAATAACACTGTTGATCAGCGCCATGATTTCCTGATCCGTGTAGCCAAGCTCCCGCATGTTTGCAAAGAAACTGCCAATCTGTGCCAGTGCAAGCTGCCGCTTGGCATTGTCAATCATCTGCATATCTTCCGTCACAACACGCCCGCTGTTGCGCAGCGTCACGATAAGGCCGCTGCGTTCGAGCTCGGTAAAGGCCCGTTGCATTGTGTTTGGGTTGACGCTTGCCTCCGCTGCCAAATCGCGCACGCTTGGCAGACGGGAGCCTGCTCTATAGATGCCGCATACGATGCGGACAAGTATTTTGTCATAGATCTGTGTGTA
>CAMWNY010000406.1 GCA_947175775.1 uncultured Lachnospiraceae bacterium
GGGAGAGCGAGCCGTTTTTAATGACTTCCAAGCCGCATCCCAAAATCAATCCGGGATTTCCGCTGGACAGCATTTCGATTGATTTAAAATCGGGAAAATATTATTACGATTTGCAGGAGGGCAGGCTGGATACGGTTGCAGTGGAGCATGGTTTTCTGACATTTTTCGAGAAACACGTGGGGAACAGGGGCAAGTGATTAAAATAAATCATAGTCTTTTTCGCTAATTTCAGCTATACTAATAAAATAAGATTAAAAAACATCAAACAAAAACAGATATATGGGATGCTTGGAGAGAAGACAGGAATGGAGGATTAATATGGGAAAAATTTTTAAGTTTCATCAGGATGTGGATACGGACCAGATTATTGCGTCGCAGTACATTATTTATCCGACGATTGACGAAATGAAAGCACATGCGTTTGAGTCGCTTGATGCAGCGTTTGCGTCGCAGGTGCAGCCGGGCGACTATGTGGTGGCGTCGGAGAATTTCGGCTGTGGTTCGTCAAGAGAGCAGGCGCCTGCGGTGCTAAAGGCGCTTGGTGTGAAAGCAGTTGTCGCAAAGTCGTTTGCGCGTATTTTTTACCGCAATGCAATTAATATCGGACTGCCTGTGATTGTGTGCAAGGATTTGTATGACAATGTGAATGCGGGAGAGGAAATGGAGCTTTCGATGAAAGAGGGCATTGTGCGCGCAAACGGAAAAGAATACGAGTGTACGAAGCTGCCGGAATATATGCAGGGTATTCTTGACCAGGGTGGGCTGATAGCCTCATTAAACAAATAAGATACGCTGAATGGAATGGAGGATTTGTGAAAATGGGAATGACAATGGCGGAAAAAATTATCGCGGCAGCAGCAGGCGTAAAGGAAGTGAAGGCGGGCGACATCCATACCGTGGAGCTTGACCGTCTGATGAGCAATGACGGAACGACACATCTTACAATTGATATGTATAATCAGCTCAAGGAGCCGCGGATTGCGGATGTCAACAAGCTTGTTTGGATTATGGACCATAATGTGCCCTGCGACAGTGTTAAGACGGCGGCATCGCACAAAAAGATGCGCGATTTTGCAAAGGAACACAGTATCCGGTTTTATGAGGGTGCGGGCGTGTGCCATCAGGTGATGATGGAGAACCACGTTACGAGCGGTGAACTGATATTCGGCGCAGACAGTCATACCTGTGCGTACGGCGCTGTGGGGGCGTTTGGTACGGGTGTCGGCTGTACCGATTATTTGTATGCAATGGTTACGGGAAAATCGTGGCTGCTGGTGCCCGAAACCCTTCGTTTTCATTTAAAAGGAAAACTGAGTGACGGCGTGTATGCGCGGGATTTAATCCTTTCGATTATCGGAATGATTGGCGCAAACGGCGCAAACTATATGGCAATGGAATTTGGCGGAGAAGGATTGAAAACACTCAACATGAGTGACAGAATCGCAGTTTGCAACCTCTGTGTGGAGGCAGGTGCAAAGACGGCGTTAATGGAGGTTGACGACATTACGCTTTCGTACTTAAAGGCGCATGGCAGAGAGCCGAAGCACTGCTTTGCAAGTGATGATGATGCCGTGTATGCGCATGTTTATGAGATTGACCTTTCTACAATCAAGCCAATCGTGGCGAAGCCGCATTTTGTTGACAGCGTGGTGGACGCGAAAGAGTGCGTCGGCACGCATATTGACGAGGCGTTTCTTGGTTCCTGCAACAACGGACGGATTGAGGATTTGCGTGTAGGAGCGGAATTGATTCAGGGCAGGAAGGTCCACCCGCTTGTGCGCTTTTTGGTGGTTCCGGCAAGCGCCGAGGTTTATCGTCAGGCGCTTTCGGAGGGCATTATTGATACCTTTATGGAAGCGGGAGCGATTGTGATGAATCCTAATTGCAGTGTCTGCTGGGGAAGCTGTCAGGGCGTAATCGGAGAGAACGATGTGTTAATCAGTACCGGTACGCGCAACTTTAAGGGGCGTGCAGGACATAAGGATTCGTTTGTGTATTTGGCATCGGCGGCTACGGTTACGGCGTCCGCAATCAAAGGCGAGATTGCCACGGCGGACATGATTTAATTTCATATAAGTTGACATAATGCCAATGCTGCAATGCAAGCATAGACATTGTTTGAACATGAACTGGAATATAGAAAGGTTAGGGTTTCAAAATGGAAAATTTCAGCGGTAAAATATGGGTGCTTGGCGATGACATTGACACGGATATTATTATTCCGACGGAATATTTGGCGCTTAAAACAGTCAATGACATGGCGCCCTATGCGTTTTCCCCCTTGCGTCCCGAGCTGGCGGCGCAAATCAAAGAGGGTGATATTCTTGTTGCGGGAAAAAATTTCGGCTGCGGTTCGTCAAGAGAGCAGGCGCCGGAAATTATCAAGGCGCTTGGCGTAAAAGCAGTGATTGCAAAATCATTTGCCCGCATTTTCTTTCGAAATGCAATCAACAACGGGCTGCTGCTGATTGAGAACGACAAGCTGCGCGATGCGGTAAGCGAAGGCGATGAGATTACGGTTACAATAAACGAGACAATTGAACATAAGGGAATAAAATATCCGATTACGTCACTGCCCCAAAATCTTGTGGAAATTCTTGAGGCGGGCGGACTTGTAAAGGCGATGCAAAAACGGAATCGTTGATTTAGGAGGAAACAATGGGTTTAACAGTAATTGAGAAAATTATCAGAAATAATATTGGGAACGATGTAAAACCGGGCGAAATTGTGACAGTCAATGTAGACCGCGTGATGATACATGATATTTTTATTCCGTTTGTGGCATCAAAATTTGAGGAGATGGGATTTCAAAAGCTTTGGGATCCGGATAAAGCGGTTCTGATTTACGACCATTTGGTACCTGCAAGCCAGGTTGATGATACAAGGCACTTCAAGGCGGGAAATGAATTTGTTGAAAAATACGGCATGAAAAACATTCACCGCGCAGACGGCATTTGTCATCAGCTTATGACGGAGGCAGGCTATGTCAAGCCCGGAAATATTGTGTTCGGGACGGACAGCCACACGACGACATACGGC
>CAMWNY010000407.1 GCA_947175775.1 uncultured Lachnospiraceae bacterium
TCTCGTGGGCTCGGAGATGTGTATAAGCTACAGCTAACACCAGCCCTATCAGCAGACGCAGCAGTCCTATAACCAGTCTTATCAGGCAGATACCGATTTGGAAGAGCCGGTCAGCTTTGGAGACTGGATGCTCTCAACACTTTTAATGACGATACCGTGTGTCAATATTATTATGATGTTTGTGTGGGCATTTGGCAGCGGCGTTAAGAAGAGTAAATCAAATTACTTTAAGGCGATGCTTGTATGGATGCTGATATGGGTCGTGCTTTGGTTTATCCTGATGATCGGGATTGGCGGCATGATGGCGGCAATGTCAGAATCTTATTATTAAAAATTGGTTACGGTGTAACATGGCATAAAAACAGGATGTATCGGTTTGTTCCCGCATACATCCTGTTTTTATGCACACGGGCACCCAAAGGAAATATGTCATCAAACCGACAAATCGGTTCGCTTACGGGTGCCCGGCGCGACGAGTAGGGGAAGATGAATCTTCTCTACTCGATTACCTATTTTCCAATCCATCTGCCGCTCGCGCCGCAAGGCAGAACCAATCCGTTTGACGATACCGGAAGTCCGATTTCAGACGATTCCACTACGCCGCCAAATTTCGGAACAAGCGCCGTTTCCATCATATAGCTTAACACGGCGGGCTGTAAGCCGGTCGTGTAGGAATTAATAAGGAAAAATAACGGGTTATCGTTCAGTATTTCAGTGGTAAGCATGAGAAACGGAAAAATCGCATCCTCTATTTTCCATATTTCGCCCTTCGGACCTCTGCCGTAGGAAGGCGGATCCATAATAATCGCATCATACCGGTTCCCCCGTCGGATTTCCCGTTCTACGAATTTCATGCAGTCATCGACAAGCCAACGGATTGGGGCATCGCCCAAGCCTGATGCCGCTGCGTTCTCCTTTGCCCATGCAACCATTCCTTTGGAGGCATCTACATGCGTGACGGAAGCTCCTGCCGCTGCGGCGCTTAGGGTTGCTCCCCCCGTATAGGCAAACAGATTCAGAACCTTAATGCTGCGTTTCGGATTGTTTTTAAGAGCTCCCTTTATAATAGAAGAAAACCAATCCCAGTTGACCGCCTGCTCTGGAAACAGACCGGTATGTTTAAAGCTGAAAGGCTTAAGATGAAATGTCAGCCCCGCTTCAGAAATTCTCTCATATCGGATACTCCACTCCTCGGGAAGATAAAAAAATTCCCACTCACCTCCGCCCTTTGCGCTTCGGTGATAATGTCCGTTTGGCTTGCGCCAGCCGACGGCATTTTTTGGCGTGTCCCAAATCACCTGCGGGTCAGGTCTCACAAGAATATAGTCTCCCCACCGCTCAAGTTTTTCGCCTGAGGAGGTATCAATCACTTCATAATCATTCCAATTTTCAGCAATCCACATAAGCAACGTATCCCTTCTGTAATTATTATCATATAACATTAAAAATTTTATTGACGGTCCGTTTATAGTATACTATAATTGCTTCACAATTACAGTATGTTTCTGAAAAAAACTCAAAAGCGCCCAAAATTGCAGGAAACAGTTTTGATATGCGCTTGTACTTAAAAAAGAACAATAAAAACTAAAAAAATACTTGCAAAGGCATATTTTCTACGATATACTACTAATTGCTGTGACATGATAGCGATGAAACGTGAGGTTGCTGCCAATATGAAAATAACGGCAGGTTTTCCGCGGAGCGAATGTCAAGTTAGGAAACTGGCGACAAGTCACTGTACCAAATAATTAAACGATGTGTAGATTGCAGTAGAAGCAAAGGATAGGTATGCTTTTGCGAAATCAGCATGACACACACGGAAGAGTGTACAGTCACCGCTTGTCGTACTTATGAATAAAAAGTGCGAAAAGGAGGCGACTTTTTTTATGGCAAGTCAGGTAATGAGAATTACATTAAAAGCTTATGATCATCAGTTGGTTGATGCATCTGCCAAAAAAATTATCGAAACAGTAAAGAAGAACGGATCACAGGTGAGCGGACCGGTGCCCCTTCCTACAAAGAAAGAGGTAGTAACCATTTTGAGGGCGGTTCACAAGTATAAGGATTCGAGAGAGCAGTTCGAACAGAGAACGCATAAGAGACTGATCGATATCATCGCGCCGACACCCAAGACAATGGATGCATTGCAGAGATTGGAGATGCCGGCTGGTGTTTATATTGATATCAAAATGAAGAACAAGTAAGCCTTCTACTAGTATGAGCGTGAATATAAAAAACGCTCCGCTGTAGAACAAACGGAGGTAAGGAAATGAAGAAAGCTATCTTAGCTACAAAAGTCGGAATGACTCAAATCTTCAACGAAGACGGTTCGTTAATTCCCGTAACCGTGCTTCAGGCTGGACCTTGTGTGGTAACACAGGTCAAGACAATGGAAAACGACGGCTACAAAGCAGTTCAGGTTGGTTTTGTAGACAAGAAAGACAGAATTGTCAACAGAGACAAGGGCGGAAAGAAAGAAATCATCCACAGACACGGCGTAAATAAGGCGCTCAAGGGTCACTTTGAAAAGGCGGGTGTTTCTTCCAAGAGATTTATAAGAGAGTTTAAGTTTGAGAATGCAGAGGAATATGCATTGGGAAGCGAAATTAAGGCTGACATCTTTACGGCCGGCGATAAAGTAGATGCTTCTGCGATTTCTAAGGGAAAAGGTTTTCAGGGTGCAATCAAGAGACACGGACAGCACAGAGGACCGATGGCACATGGTTCTAAGTTCCACCGTCATCAGGGTTCAAACGGTGCGTGTTCTTCACCGAGCCGCGTATTTAAAGGCAAGGGAATGCCCGGACATATGGGCTGCGTAAAGGTAACCGTTCAGAACCTTGAAGTTGTAAGAGTAGATGCAGAGAAGAACCTGCTTTTGGTAAAGGGTTCCGTACCCGGACCAAAGAAAGCATTGGTGACACTCAAAGAAACTACGAGAGTAGAAGCGTAAAAAGTGGTTCGCATAACAGGCGGACGAAAGGAGGACCATACAGATGGCAAAAGTATCTGTTTATAATATGGAAG
>CAMWNY010000408.1 GCA_947175775.1 uncultured Lachnospiraceae bacterium
GGGGGATTTGAGCGAAAACTTTGAGTATTATGCCGCAAAAAAATACAAAAACCAAAATGAAAGCCGTATCCGTTATTTAGAGCGCATGATAAAGACGGCACAAATCATTGAGGACGATGCTGCGGAGGATGAAATCGGCTTAAATAAGACGGTTGAGGTGGAGTTTGTGGAAGACGGTGCGACGGAAACCTACCGCCTTGTCACCACCGTGCGCAACAATCCGTTAAAGGGGCTTATCAGTATTGAGTCGCCGATTGGAAAGGCGCTTGCAGGGCATAAGTGCGGCGATACCGTGCATGTACAGGTGAATGCGGAGTTTGGGTATGATGTGGTGGTAAAATCGGTGGTAAATACGCCTGATGACGATTCGATTGAACTGCGGAAATTTTAATGCGCAGTGGCGAACAAAATCTAAAAAAACAATGAAAAAACAATGAAATAACACAATAGTTGTTGACATTAAAAATTTATAGGAACAAAATATGAAACAGTAATCTTTTTCCAGTAAGCATAATATTTGATTGGAAGAAAAATGGAAAGGAGAAATTCTATGTCTATGCTAAAGACACTAGGCGCGCAGATCAAGGAATTTAAAAAGGATTCCTTAATCACGCCCGTTTTCATGATTTTAGAGGTTATCATGGAAATGATTATCCCGCTTTTGATGGCGTCCATTATCGACGACGGTGTCAATGCGGAAAATATGGAACATATTTATAAGGTAGGCTTTTGTATGCTGATTACCGCCCTGATTGGATTGTGGGCGGGCATTATGGGCGCAAAGTACGGCGCGCGGGCATCGACGGGCTTTGCGAGGAATTTAAGACAGGCAATGTTTGAAAATATTCAGAAATACTCGTTTTCCAACATTGACAAATATTCAACCTCCAGTCTGATTACAAGACTGACGACCGACGTCACCAATATGCAGAACTCTTATCAGATGATTCTGCGTATGGCAATGCGTGCGCCCGCGTCGATGATTATCGCGATGATTATGGCGTTTACAATCAATGCAAGGCTTGCATCTGTCTATCTGATTGCGGTCATTTTTTTAACCTGCTGTCTTGGAATTATCATCCCAAGAGCCACAAAGCATTTCCGGCAGGTGTTTGAAAAATATGATGAATTAAACGCAAGCGTTCAGGAGAACGTTTCGGCAATCCGGGTTGTAAAAGCATATGTGCGCGAAGACTACGAAACGCAAAAATTTGCCAAGGCAAACGAGAATATCTACAACATGTTCCTGCGTGCCGAAAAGCTTGTCGTTTTGAACATGCCCATTATGCAGGCGACAGTGTACACCTGTATCCTTGTCATATCATGGCTTGGCGCAAAGACCATTGTGGCAGGCGGACTGACAACAGGTGAGATGATGAGCCTTTTGGCATACTGCATGAACATTCTGATGAGCCTGATGATGGTGTCCATGATTTTCGTTATGCTGACGATGAGCTACGCAAGCGCAAAGCGTATCGCGGAAGTGCTGACGGAGCAGTCGGATTTGAAAAATCCTGAAAATCCCGTAAGTGAGGTAAAGGACGGCAGTATCCGTTTTGAGAATGTCAGCTTTGCATACCATAAAGAGGGCAAGCCTGTGTTAAAAAATATCAATCTTGATATTAAGGCAGGGGAAACCATCGGCGTAATCGGCGGAACGGGCAGCGCAAAGTCCAGTCTTGTCAATCTAATCAGCCGCCTTTATGATGTTACAAAAGGGCAGCTTTTGGTGGGCGGACTCGATGTGAAGCAGTACGATATGGAGGCGCTGCGCAATCAGGTTTCGGTGGTTCTGCAAAAGAATGTGCTCTTTAGCGGAACGATTTTGGAAAACCTGCGGTGGGGTGACAAAAACGCCACGCAGGAGGAGTGCGAACGGGCGTGCCGGCTTGCGTGCGCGGACGAATTTATCCAAAAAATGCCTGACAAGTACGACACCTATATTGAGCAGGGCGGAACGAACGTATCAGGCGGGCAAAGACAGCGCCTTTGTATCGCAAGGGCACTCTTAAAAAAGCCGAAAATCCTGATTTTGGACGACAGTACGAGCGCGGTGGATACGGCGACGGACGCAAAAATCAGAAAGGCGTTTGCCGAGGAAATCCCCGAGACGACAAAGCTGATTATCGCACAGCGTGTCAGCAGCGTGCAGAACGCGGACCGCATTATCGTGATGGATAACGGTATGGTGACCGCGTTTGATACGCACGAGCGGCTGCTAGAAACAAGTGATATTTATAAAGAGGTATTTGCGTCGCAGACAGGCGGCAATGCCGATTTTGACGAGAACGGAGGTGACAATTAATGCCGGGACCAGGACATAGAGGACCAAGAGGTCCAAAACCGAAAATAGAAAATCCGGGAAAGCTGTTTCGGCGGATTATCGGATTTATGATGAAGGATTATGCGCCGCATGTCATCATTGTGGTTATCTGTATTTTTGTGGGCGTTCTTGCAAATGTGCAGGGAACCTTGTTTATGCAGACGCTGATTGACAGCTATATTATGCCGCTGTTATCCACTGCTAACCCTGATTTTTCGGGACTTGCGCATGCAATCGGGCGCGTGGCGTGTTTTTATGCGGTCGGTGCGTTTTCGGCATATCTGTATAACCGCATTATGATTACGGTCAGTCAGGGGACAATGCGCAACATCCGAAATGCCATGTTTGGAAAAATGGAACAGCTCCCGATTAAATATTTTGATACCCATGCGCACGGCGATATTATGTCGTGCTACACAAACGATATTGACACGCTGCGTCAAATGATCAGCCAAAGCTTACCGCAGTGTTTAAACAGCGCGGTTACCATTGTGACGGTATTTCTCAGTATGCTTTCTTTAAGCATTCCGCTGACTTTGACGACGCTTGTCATGGTGGGCATTATGCTGTTTGTGACGAAGAAGGCGACAGGGCTTTCGGGGCGGTATTTTCTGTCACAGCAAAAATCGCTCGGCGCGGTAAACGGGTTTATTGAAGAGATGATGGAAGGGCAGAAGGTGGTCAAAGTGTTCTGCCACGAGG
>CAMWNY010000409.1 GCA_947175775.1 uncultured Lachnospiraceae bacterium
GTGAAGGCGTGGCGCGGAATTCGTGTAAGGTGCAGTAAAACGGGGGCACGGATTAGAAAGGAGACAGGTATATGTTAGGAGGTTCTTTTTGGATTGCAGTGCTTCGGCATATGATGGGAGCGGCGCTGATGATGGGTGTGTTTTTTCTGCTTGACAGACCGCGGTTTTCGATGAAAAGGACAGCAGTCTATTACTGCGTGTTCGGGGTGCTTGCCGCGGCGGCGTTTGGCGTGTGGTATTTGGCTGACGTGCAGATTTTTATCAGGCTTTCAGGATTTATGGCGATTTTTGTGGTCGGAATCTTCTGCATTGCCATGAGCGCGGATTTTCTATACCTGTCCGTTTATAAGCTGACGCTTGGCTTTTACCTGCTCTCCGTCATGGTATTTTTGGGCATTGACGGTTCGCGTTTATGGTTTGGAGGCAGTCTTTGGGCGGATATTGCGCTGCGTGCGGCGACCGGGACGGTAATGCTGCTGTTTATCATAAAAAGTGTGCGTCCGCGCTTCCAATCGGGACGGGAATATCTGAGTGCAGTGATGGATTTGCCGAGCGCAATTACGCTGGTGGTCATTCTGATGATTGCGGGCGTAGGGGCGTATTGGCCTGACGACCATGCATTATCCGTAAACCGCGTGGTGCGTATTGCAGTCATGCTTGCGATGACAGGCATTATTCAGTGGCTGACGTTTCGCACGTATCTTTACCGCGGAAAAGAATACTGCTGCCGGATGGAAAAGGAGCTTATGGAACTCAACGAGCTGCTGCTGGAGCGCCAATTGCGTCAGATGCAGGTGTCCGGTGCAAATGCTGCACATGCGCAGCAGATTTGTGACAATGTGACAGTCAGCAATATATTGTCCACTTACATAGCGTATGCAGATGAGGAAAAAATCGGGATTAAGGTGCAGGCGGATATAGATGCGCAGATTCAAGTGCGTGAGTTTGACATTGCGGCAATTCTTGTCAGCATTTTTGAGAATGCGATATACGAGTGCCGCAATTCGTACGGAAAAAAGCGTCAGATTAACGTGGTCCTTCTGCAAAACAAAAACAAGGTGGTGTTGATGTGCCAAAACACCTGTGCGCCTAAGCGGGAACAGGAGGAGTATCCTGCGTATTGGAAGGAAAAAGCGGAATGCATTCGTAAGCTGGTGCGGTATTACAACGGCGAGGTGGAGTTTTTGGTAGAGGACAACGTGCGCGTTTCCAAGGTTTTACTGGATGTTTCCAATTATTAGAACGAAAATTTTACACAAAATATCATATTCCGACATAAACTATTAATAAAATAATAGAATGGAGTATGAAGTATGTATTTTCTCTTTTTCATTTTACTGGTGATTGCATTTTTTAGCTGTATTTTATTTCACATAAGAAAAAAGCGCATTATCAAAAAGATTAAATGCATGGATGAATGTCAGAAATGTTCTGTAATAGAGGAACTCGTAAAACCATTCGGCTACTGCTATCATTGCCGGTGCGGTTTCTTTTCAGCCACACTGGATGCATGGCAGAGAAAAGCCGGATATACCTGGTTTTATGACTATATGGCGCCTCGGTTTCAGATGGTTTTTGATGCACTGCCGATTTATTTTGACTATAGGGGCAGAACATGGTTAATTGAGTTTTGGAAAGGACAATATGGAATCAATACCGGAGCGGAGATCGGTATTTACCATGCAGATGAAATCATTGCCGAGAATGCGTATAAAACGACGCTGTTTGAATGTGCGTCGGATGAGGAACTGCTAAACTGTTCCTTGACGCTTTGCGACGCAAATGGCGACTGTGTGAAAACCTGTCAGAAGCATTGGTGGATTACGGCATTTTTAACGGGATGCTTTACACAGCCTTACGATTTGTGTCTGAAATCGACGCTGACATTTCCAAACGGGGAAATGCAGAGCGCCTTTATTGACGGAATGTATCGGGCAGGATATACACAGCACGATTTTGCATTATGCGGTCTGTCGCTGACATTTACATTCTTACGGCAAAAAAAGACAGACTATAACTTGCCGACACGCTTTTGGCGCCGCTTTTCACAGTGGAAAAACAAGATTTCGTGCCGATTGTATTTATGGGTGACAAAGCCCTTTCAGAGCAGTGAAGACCGGATTTTATGCCTGTACTACTGCATTCCCATAGCATTCAGAAAACTGCTTCGAATGCGTCGCTTTCATAAACGCTGCCATAAAAAGAGACGCTGCTGCCGGAGACGGTCATGAGTGTTTCGTCGCGTTTGGTGCACGCTTTTGAAAACGCCCTTGTGCTGCCGTTTACACATCGTTCCCGATATGTGTTAATGAGCGACTGCCACAGGGGCGTTGGCACCGCTTCCGATAATTTTTTAAAGAACCGGCATTTATATTACGCAGCGTTAGAGCACTATTACAAAAACGGATTTACTTATATTGAACTTGGCGACGGTGACGAGCTGTGGGAAAACCGCAGCATGAAAAACATTATCGAGGTGCATGAGGATGTCTTTGAGATGTTTACAAAATTCAGCAGTCAGGGCAGGCTGTATCTTATTTACGGAAATCATGACATGGTAAAAAAGAAGAAATCCCGATGCCAGGCGTTTCCTTTTTATGAGGGAATTATCCTGTGTCCGCCCAATATGCCGCAGCGCGCGCTTTATCTGACGCATGGTCATCAGGCGAGCCTGTTAAATTCTACGTTTTGGCGGGCAGCGTGTTTTTTGGTGAGATATATCTGGAGTCCGTTGGAAAATGTGGGCGTTTTGGACCCGACAAGCGCAGCAAAAAATTATCATGTGAAAAATAACTGTGAAACGCGTTTAAAAGATTGGGCAGTAGAAAACAAACATATTTTGATTACCGGACATACGCACCGCCCTGTAATGCCCAACGAACCTTCCTATTACTATAATACGGGAAGCTGCGTCCATCCGCGCTGTATCACCTGCATTGAAATAGAGCGGGGGGCTATGACACTGGTAAAATGGTACACGAGTGTCAGACCGGATCATTCGC
>CAMWNY010000410.1 GCA_947175775.1 uncultured Lachnospiraceae bacterium
TTTTCCCATCGAATTATCCACACCGCCGTTTGTCGCCTCATATTTAAACAGCTTCAGCGGAAGACCGGACGTCTGTGCCACAAGCCCCGCCATCGTCCAGCCGCATGCAGGCGCAACAGCCGCACCCTCCAACAGCTCTGAATGGGAAAAGCTTACATTCTCCGCCGCAAGCGCAGTCATCTCAGGAATAATGTTGTAATCAAGAAATCCGCCGTTTCCTTTATCCTGAAAAGAAGTCTCTGCCGACTCTACATAGATACAGATCAAATTGCGCTTCTGTTGGGGGAATGTAATATTCGTCTCTCCCGCATCTACATATACATTTTCGATAAACTCCGAAGCGTCCATCTGACTTTTTACATAATCAAACACTGCAAAATTATCGTCTGCAATACTGATAATCTCACCGAACCATATAAGCATCACAATCGTCCATACCGCACCGTTAAGCCGAAAAGGCAGTATCGGAATCTCGGAAATCTTATCCCGAAACGAAAGCCGGAGTCCATACATACGTTTGGGTGTGTGAAATACCGCAAATAACTCCAATCCAAATACTACTGCTGCCGGACAAAACGCATATAGAAAATAGGTGAGAAAATAGGAGTTTGCCGTTCCCTTTAGCGGCATATTCAGCGTAAAAATAATTTCGCTTAAACCAATATTTCCAAAGTTATCAATACACCAACCCATGCTGAATGTAAGCAGAATCAATATAAATACAAGGATCTGCACTATAACTGTCTTAAACTTTTTCATCCTTATCCTCCAAAAACATCTTCCCTGCTCCTAAGCGTAACGCCCCCGTTTCCAACCTCATAAATCTGATCACACTTCTTTATCGTAGTAAGCCGGTGGGCAATCACAATCAGCGTCCTCGTGCCATGCAGGCTGTCTATGGCATTCATAACTTCCTTTTCCGTATCGTTGTCAAGCGCCGAAGTTGCCTCATCCAAAATCAATACCTGTGGATTTCCGTATAAGGCGCGTGCAATACCGATGCGCTGGCGCTGCCCTCCCGAGAGCTTGACGCCCCGGTCCCCAATCACGGTATCCAGTCCGGCAGGCAGGCTTTTTACAAACTCCTCAAGCTGTGCCTCACGCACTGCTTTTTGCAGCATATTTTCGTCAATTTCGTTTTGTTCCACGCCAAACGCAATGTTTGCCCGAATGGTATCGTCCATCAGATAGATTGCCTGCGGTATATATCCTATGCTTGCATGCCATGCATCCATATCACTGCGAATGTCCTTTCCATCCACAAGAATACTGCCGTTCTCCGGTTCCAAGACGCCCAGTATCACATCCGCAAGCGTCGATTTTCCGGCGCCCGACGCACCAATCAGCGCTACGGACGTATTATTTGCAATCTCTAAGTCAAGATGTTCAAGCACTCTTTTGTCCGCCTTCGGATAGCGAAACGATACGTCTTTTATGGAAATACCTTTTTGAATCGTTAACGGTTTCCCCTGTTTTTCTTCTTTTGCACGTTTTTTATCCAACCGCTCAATCTCTGTCAAATCATCATAGAGCACATCAATCGCCGGTCTGTTGAACATCATTGCACTCATAAATCCCGAAATCCTGTTAAACGACGGAAGCATACGAAATGCCGCAATCGCAAACGCCGAAAGCGACGGAATAAACGCAGTTAAATCCGTGTCAAACGCATACACCTTTACTGCCATTGTGAGCAGCAGACCGCTGATACAGACTGTTTCCATTACAGGCCGCGGCACAAACGTCAGCATCGACTGCTGTCTTTGCAGCACCGTAAACCTGCGGTAAGTGCTTTCATAATTTTTGAGGAAAAAGTCTTCTTTGTTCATAACCTTAATTTCCTTGATGCCGGAAAAGGACTGCAGCACCCATTTCGTCAGCCGGATGCTGACACTTCTGTTCTCTTTCCCCTTTTTGACAAGTGTCTTTTTAAACACTACGCCGACAAGAACCGCAAATACAAATACAAGTCCCGCAACCACCAGCGTCGTCATCACATCAACACGCATTAAAAACACGGCAAGCACCACGCACACACTCGCCTCCGCGATAAACTGCATTGCATTGAGCACCACCGTATAGAACCCGTTTACATCCTCCGTAACGTTTCTTTGCAGCTCCGCAACATTTCTGGAAACATGAAACAGATAGTTTTGGTGCATATACGACTTCATCATTTTAACGGCAAGCCGCCTTTGATTGTTAAATATAAAACGATATTGCAGATTATACATTTCACTGATATATGCGTTTTTTGCAATGTATACAATCACAAGTGCAAGTGCAAGGAACACAATAATCTGCTTCGCCTCATCAAATCCGAATAAATCCCTGATAAGCAGCAAATACCACGTCTCATTTACCGAGTCAGGATTGGTCGCCACGGAAATTAAAGGCAT
This sequence comes from uncultured Lachnospiraceae bacterium, assembly GCA_947175775.1. GTDB lineage: Bacteria > Bacillota > Clostridia > Lachnospirales > Lachnospiraceae > COE1. The sequence continues at coordinate 2,400 of CAMWNY010000410.1, forward strand.
AATCGCAGACACACCTAGAAGTTCAAAGAGCGCTCCCACCAAAATCACAAACAGCATAATCACCAATTTTATTTTTTGCCTGTCATCCAAAATATAGTTTATCTTTTTATACATTGTTTCGTTTTTCTCCAAATTTTAATCCGGCTGAAAGAATGCCTCAATTTCCGCATCTGTACGCGGCTGCTGCCGCATGTAGGAGTCATAATCCTTTAAATAATGACCGATGTCCCATGCCGTCCTGCCATTTTTATATAAATCATACACCAAAACCTTTGCCGCCGGACCAAGTATCACACAGATAATCCGCCCGTTATCGACTGCAAGCGCCTTTTTAAGCAGTGTATCATACTGATCGTACGCATCTTTTGCAGGCCCGTAAATGTATTCAACATCCGCACATACGTCAAGCGCATTGTATTGAATATCGCTTAAAACGCGTTCCCCGCAAATCAGGGTAATCTTTTTGTCTGCAAAAAGCGCCTGAAGTCTTCTGAAATGCCCGGCAAAGTCATATTCATTATAATTCTGGTACATCTGTGTGATTGCCGCATCAATGTACACCCGTTACTT
>CAMWNY010000411.1 GCA_947175775.1 uncultured Lachnospiraceae bacterium
TGATAAAGAACTGGCTGCCCGCCGAGTCGGGATGCATGCTTCTTGCCATGGAAAGTACGCCTGCGGTGTGTTTTAAGTCGTTGGGATATCCGTTCTGTGAAAATTCGCCCTTAATGGAATAGCCCGGACCTCCCATGCCGGAACCTTCCGGGTCGCCGCCCTGAATCATGAACCCTTTGATAACCCGGTGAAAAATAAGTCCGTCATAAAAATTCCGGTTGATCAGGCTGATAAAATTGATGACGGAAACCGGCGCAATGTTGGGATAGAGCTCCGCCTTAATCACATCGCCGTTTTCCATGGTAAAGGTAACAATAGGATTTTGTGCCATATTTGCCTCCGTTTCTGAAAATACATGTTTCTTTTCCGCTTTCATGATAATATCATTATATATAAAAAAACTCAAGATGAAGGCAGGCGGTATGTGTCTGCCATAAATGAGGCGGTTACATTTCATACCCGCGCCATGCACTCGCTGCAGGGCGGCGGAATCAGCGCCAAAATGCGCGCTTTGCAGCATTTTGTGTGCATCAGTCGTTGCAATTCACACCGAAATAGTTGAAAATAGGTGCGAAATCTGGCGTAGGTGTGAATTGTAACATGAGGCGGTTACGGTAACAGAGGGCATGACTGTGGATGCCCGGACATCCGGATGGATAATGTAAATACGGTACGTGTGGGATGCGGTACGGAATATTTAATAGAAACGAAGGGACTTGGAATGCTTGGGAAAACGGTAATATTAATGCAGTCCGGTATTCTGCCGGGACTTGGCGGATTGATAGAGGACCTGCGGAATCATTCCGTGGAGGCGCTTGTCAGCGCATTTGACGAGGGGGATGAAGCCGCTTTAGGGAACGCGTGCAGCGGCTTTTTGACAGAGAATGCAGAGGGGGAGACACTCTGCATTACGGACAGCGAGAACGCATATCGCATTTTGCGGCGGCAGGGCATGTATGTGCTTCCCTGCCGGCATGACCGCAACCGCGGAGCGGATTTTAAGGGCGCGTTTTACGTCATTGAGCAGGTTGAAGAGATTGGTTTTGCGGAGGTGGATATGGCGTACCGCCGCCTGGCCGGACTGCCCTGGGAAATTCTTACAACAAAACGGTGTATCGTACGGGAAACTACGGTGGAGGATGTGGACAGCTTCTATGAGATATATGCGGAGCCGGACATTACGAAATATATGGAGAACCTGTATGCCGACAGGGAAGAGGAGATTGCCTATATTGAAGAATACCGGGATAAAGTATACGCTTTTTACGGATATGGAATGTGGACGGTACTGACGAAGGAGGGAACGGTGATCGGCAGGGCGGGCATCGGCTGGCGGGAAGGGTTTGACGTGCCGGAACTTGGCTTTGTGATCGGCGCTTTGTGGCAGCGGCAGGGATATGCCTTTGAGGTGTGCGGCGCGATTCTTGCCTATGCGCGGGAAGAGCTTGGAATAACGCAGATGTGTGCGCTTGTTATGGAAGGAAACGGGAAATCGGCGTCGCTGTGCCGGAAACTTGGATTCAGGGAGCAGGGAAGCGTTCTGCTGGAAGGGAGGCGGCACAGCGTATTTCGGATGCAGCATTTTACACCGACAGAAGCTCTTTCGGCGCTGAAGTAAAATACGGATGTCCTGTTTTTGTGTTACAGATTTCAGGCGATACAGATTCATCTGCGGCTATGACGCAAAACGGCAGGCGGCGGAAGGGAAGGGAGGCTGCATATGGATACGCAGGCATTGCAGACATTTATTACATTGGCGGAATACCGTAATTTCACCAAAGCGGCGGATGCGCTTTTTATTGCCCAATCCACGGTGACGAACCGGATTGCGGAGTTGGAGCGGGAGATTGGCAAGCAGCTTTTTGACAGGAATAAGCGAAAGGTGACGTTGAGCAGGGAAGGGGAGGCGTTTCTGTTTTATGCCAGAAGGATTCTTGAGCTGCAAAGCGCAGGCATTCAGGAGGTTAATTCCCTGAAAAAGTATACCGACACATTTCGCCTTGGCACGACCAACACAATTTATGAATGTTATCTTTTCCCGGTAATCAGGGAATATATGGAAGCAAACCCGGGACATGCGGTGAAGATTACAATCGGTCATTCCAACGATCTGCTGCAGGGCATACAGGACAATCTGCTTGACGTGGCATATTCGTATCTGCCCTTTTATCATGCGGGATTTGCATGCGAGGTTTTTGCCACGGACGATCTGGCGCTGGTGACAGGCTGTGGGAACAAAGCGTACGAGCATGGCATTACAAAGGAAGAACTTCTGCACTCCAATTATCTGTACTGCAACTTTGCCCTGCAGGATGTGGGTATGTTTGTCAGGGAACTTTTTCCGCCCCACTATCAGTTTGGGTTTGAGATTGATAACAGCACGAAGCTGATTCCGTACCTGATCGCCTTTGACGGGATAAGTTTTGTGCCGCAGAGTCTTGCGGCTCCTTATATTGGTGAAAAGAAGCTGCGGCGCATCGAACTGGTGGATTTTGAGGCGCCGAAGATCAATTGCTATCGGGTTGCCCGAAAATAGCTTTACAGCAGCGCAGCAGGATTATACAATAAGCATAAAAGGAGCTCTGCCGGCAGCGGGAGGGCGTGTATATAAGGAAGAAAAGTATTGAAGGAGAAGATGGGAGATATGCGATTTCGGAGAAAAATTACGGCAGGGATTTTGGCGGCTGTGCTGGCGGTTGGCGTCATTTCGCCGCGGGCAGGGATTGTCCGGGCAAAAGAGGCAGTCCCACAGACGGCGGTATCGTCAGGTACAGAAGCGGGAGTCGGAGGCAGTGCGTCCGCAGACAGTGAGGTGTCTTCTGATCAGGAGCCGGGAAGCAGCAATGGAGGGACAGAAGGCGCGGAGTCAGGCGATGCTGCTGACGGAATAACGGGCAGCGAACCGGGTATGGATAATGGTGGGTCCGCGGACAGTGAGCCGGGCGACGGCGCCGATGGGATAACGGG
>CAMWNY010000412.1 GCA_947175775.1 uncultured Lachnospiraceae bacterium
CAGATGCCGCCTACCTATATGCTCAGGAGTCTCGTTGGCTCGGAGATGTGTATAAGATACTGGTCGGGGGGAATTACGAATATCAATATCGCGGATACGGAAAATGCCTCGAACAGGACGGGCGCGGACGTTACGCAGCATAGTTATGCAGTCGATACGCAGGAGTATGTAAAGCAGTGGGCAAAGGCGTTTTGTGACCGTGACGCAGAGACGATTATGGAACTGGCGGATGCGAACTTGAAAACGCAGTTGTCAGATTCGCTTAATCTTTCATGGGGAGTAAATGACAGCAATGAGCCGTATGCTGCTTTTGGGTGGTCAAGTCCATGGCCGTGGGGCAGCGAGGAAGAACCGAAAAATTATAGGATTCTTTCAACGTCTGACAAGGAGGCGGTGATTTTATACTATGCATGGGTGTCGGATCCGCATGTTACCGTATGGCGAGAGGAACTGTCTTTTACAGTGAAGGATGGAGTGTTTTTAGTGACATCGGAGCACATCCGGTTTATGGAAGGGATTTGTGTGGCACAGGAGTTTTATGAAGCATATCCTGACGGTGTGATAGACGGTACAATGATGGACTATTATGCATATAATCAGGCGGGCGAGGCATTGAATGACAATTCCAAGAATCCGGATATGGCACAAAGCGCATATGGAGGGCTGGATATGCCGGATATGGCGGCGGTAAAACTATTAAATCTTTTGCAAAATGAAAATAAGGTAGCGGCGGAAGTGGAATATCTGAACGAGGAACAGACGCAGGCGGTCGTGACGTTTACCTTTTTGGAGAACGCAAGTACGGCAAAGGTGCGGATGATAAAGCCTTATGGAGAGGACAGCATTTGGCTGCCGCAGACGTATTAAAGAACCCAAGCAGAAAATTTTGTAACAGTTCAGCCCAGGCCTTTGCATTTACTGCAAAGGCCGTGAAACAGTGTAGTGGCTAAGGTGCATCAAGCCACCACGAAGTGGTTTTGCATGGCTTGATGTTTGGAACAGGAAGCCGAAGGCTGAACTGTTACAAAATTTTGCAGGTGTCAAGAAAAAATACTTGACACCTGTTTTTGTATGTAGTATGATAACAAAGTCGCATGGTGCGAAAAGCGGAGGAATTTATGTGAAAGCAGTAGAGCATATAAGTTTGGAAAAACTGGAATACAAGGGAATGCTTTATGATTTTTATGGGGAATTGCTGACGCAGCACCAAAAAGGAGTTTACGAAGATGCCGTGTTTAACGATTTGTCGCTGGGTGAGATTGCGGACGAGCGGGGAATCAGCAGACAGGGTGTGCACGACTTGATTAAGCGGTGCGACAAGGCTTTGAATGAGTACGAGAATAAGCTGCATTTGGTTGAAAAATTCGCAAGGATTAAGCACAATATTCAACAAATTAATGAGCTGACAGATGATGAGCAGATTAAACGGTTGTCGAATGAAATTATAGAGGAGCTTTGATACATGGCATTTGAGAGCTTAACGGATAAATTGCAGAATGTTTTCAAAAATTTGAGAAGCAAGGGACGGCTTACGGAGGCGGATGTTAAAACAGCGCTCAAGGAAGTCAAAATGGCGCTGCTGGAGGCGGACGTAAACTTTAAGGTTGTCAAGCAGTTTGTGAAAGCGGTTGAGGAGCGCGCTGTCGGTTCTGATGTGATGAATGGTTTAAATCCGGGACAGATGGTGATTAAAATTGTCAACGAGGAAATGGTTTCCTTAATGGGCTCAGAAACGACAGAGTTAGAGCTGCAGCCCGGAAAAGCAACGACCGTCATAATGATGTGCGGTCTACAGGGTGCTGGTAAAACTACCGCGGCAGCAAAAATTGCAGGAAAGCTTGTGTTAAAAGGAAAGAAACCGTTGCTTGTGGCGTGTGATATTTACCGTCCGGCGGCAATTGAGCAGTTAAAGATTAATGCCGAAAAACAGCGGGTTGACTTTTTTTCTATGGGAGCAAACCACAAGCCTGTGGACATTGTAAAGGCGTCTTTGGAACATGCATCGAAAAATAACAATAATATTGTAATCATAGATACCGCCGGCCGGCTTCATATTGATGAGGACATGATGGCGGAGCTTCAGGAAATCAAGGCAAATGTTGATGTGCACCAGACGCTTTTGGTCGTCGATGCGATGACGGGGCAGGATGCCGTGAATGTTGCCAAGGAATTTGACGATAAGGTTGGCGTAAGCGGCGTGATTTTGTCCAAGATGGACGGCGATACGAGAGGCGGTGCGGCGCTTTCCGTAAAGGCGGTGACCGGAAAGCCGATTCTCTTTGTCAGCACAGGAGAGAAGCTGACAGATATTGAGCAGTTTTATCCGGACCGTATGGCAAACAGGATTTTGGGCATGGGCGATGTGCTCACGCTTATAGACAAGGTAGCCGAGGCGAATCTTGATATGGATGCCGATAAGGAAAAAGAGATGGCTGCGCGCCTGAAAAAAGGAAAATTTGACTTTGAGGATTACCTTGAGAGCATGAGTCAGATGAAAAAGCTTGGCGGATTGTCAAGTATTTTGGGAATGATGCCCGGTATGGGAATCAAGGCAAGTGACATTGAATCGGCAGTGGACGACAAGCAGCTTGCACGTATGGAGGCGATTGTACTATCCATGACGCCTGCCGAGAGAAAGGACCCAAAGCTGTTAAATCCGAGCAGAAAACATCGGATAGCAAAGGGCGCGGGTGTGGATATTGCAGTGGTAAACCGCTTTATCAAACAGTTTGAGCAGTCTCAGAAAATGATGAAGCAGCTCCCTGGTATGATGGGAGGTTTCGGTGGTAAAAAAGGGAAATTTAAACTTCCTTTTTAATGCACATGAACGCAAAAAGAAATTCGCTGCTTAAGCAGCAGGCGTTCGGCGCAGCGGACAGGCATCAGTCTGTTCGAGTATAAAAAATAAAATTGATGAGGTGAAAGAACATGGCAGTAAAAATCAGATTAAGAAGAA
>CAMWNY010000413.1 GCA_947175775.1 uncultured Lachnospiraceae bacterium
AGTCTCGTGGGCTCGGAGTTGTGAATAAGAGAGAGTTCTATGGCAGATTAAGCGTTGCCTCTAAAGATGTGGAAAAGTTTGCAGCGTCCGATTTGCCGCCGACTTACTTCTGCTATGGGACGAGAGACCCTTTTGTGAGAGAATTTGAGGCTTGTATAGACGCTCTGCAGGAAGCGGGGGTTTCGGTGGAAACCGATGTACTGGAAGGAAGACCTCACGGTTACGGCTACACGGAAGGGTGGATTCCGGCATATGCCGAGTGGCTTGGAGACGTGTTTGCCAACAATTAGTAATAAAGGGAGCGAGTATGAAAAAAACAGCTTTACTGACATTGACGGTATCTTTGATGTTGTGTACCGCGTGCGGAGCGCAGAAGGAACCGGAGAAGAATATTGGCGATTTCGGTATGAACGGGGCGGATGCGGAGGTTCCAGACGAAAACGCGGCGGTTTCAGAGCCGGAAACGACTTTATCGGAGCAGGGAGGTGCGAGTGACATGGAACAGGGAGAAGCGACAGCACATATTCCCGATGTGCCGTATCAAATTCCGGCGGATTATTACGCCGCTGCATCGAAGCAGGGAACATTGGAGCGGCTGGAATACACAACATATGAGTCGTTCAGTTATGAGGAGCGTACCAGGCAGCTTACAAAGACAGCTTATGTATATCTGCCGTACGGTTATTCCGAAGACAGACAGTACAATGTATTTTATCTGATGCACGGCGGATGGGCGAATGAGACCACTTATCTGGGAACGCCGGAAAATCCGAATGTATTTAAGAATGTGGCCGATCATGCCATACAGGACGGCAGGATGGAGCCGGTAATCATCGTCTGCCCGACTTACAACAATGAGAATCCGAATGACAGCGATGACTATGGTCTTGCGCTCAGGCTGACGGATAATTATCACAATGAGCTGCTAAATGACCTGATTCCGGCAGTAGAGGGAAAATACAGTACTTACGCGGCAGGAACTTCACCTGAGGAACTGGAACGTTCCCGTGACCACCGTGCGTTTTGCGGTTTTTCCATGGGCTCCGTTACCACCTGGCATACGTTTGAATACTGCCTGCCGTATTTTCGTTACTTTTTGCCGTCCAGCGGTGACCTAACATCGGACGGACAATATATGGAGAGCATTGTGACAGGTTCCGGGTACGGACCGGAAGATTTCTTTATTTATGCCATGTCCGGCACGGAGGACTTCGACTATTCCGCTTTTTCGCGTCAGATTCAGGCAATGCTGGAGGCGCCGGGCGGTATCTTTATCGAGGCGGACAACGAAGAGGAAGGTAATCTGGCGTACCGGGTTCAGGAAGGAAACGAACACAACGGCGAGGCTGCCATGCAGTATATCTATAATGGTTTGGTCTGGCTGTGGAAATGATAAAAAGTACAAGTAGGAGGATATGGACAATGAAAGATTTTCAGTTAAGAAATGATACGAAACTTTTGTTTCGCAATGACCCGACTCAGGATTTATGCAATATCACAAAGGGGAAAAAGGTGCTTTTTGTTTACGGGGGCGGTTCGGTAAAGAAGAACGGCTGTTATGAGGATGTAAAGAATGCCGTCAGCCAAGGCGGCGGACGTTTATATGAGGCGGGCAATTCTTCCCGTGAACGTGCGGATATTGAGGGAGGAATCCGCATGGCGAAAGATAATGGCATTGAATTGATTATTGGCGCCGGAGGCGCAAGCGTTATGGACTGCGCAAAACTGGTTGCCTTCGGCGTTTTCCATTCAGAAGATTTATGGGATTATGTGAAAGGCAGAAAAAATCCTTATGGACAGGAAAAGCTTCCGTTAGTGCTGATGCCGACTTATCCGTCAAGCGGTTCAGAGTATGGGCTTGGTGCGGTTGCAGCGGATTCGCAGGCAGACGATTTCGGCACGGCATATGGGATACCTGCGGATTACGCTGTATTGGTACCGAAGTATTCAACGTCTTTGGGTCAGGAAATGACGGCATACACTGCGCTCGTTACGTTGGTTCAGCTTTCGGCATCTACAATAGGTGACAAAAACCCGATATCCTATGATATGGGAATCTCCGTAATCCGCAATGTGTTGAAAGCAGCGAAGCGGCTGAAGGAGGACCCTGATAATTCGGATGCCAGGGGCGTCGTTCTGTATGGTGCGTCCATTGCAACTTCCGGCAGGCTGGGCATCGGAAAAGAAGAGAATTACAGTTACGATATTTATGAAGTGGAGTTTATCCCGGAAATATTGTTTGGCGCTTCTTACAGGAAAAGTCTCACGACGCTGTTTCCGAGATTTCTGAAAGTAATGGCTTCCTACCATGAAGAAGATATCCGTACTTTTATAAAGGATGCTTTTGGATACGATGGAGAGGTTGCAGAGTCGACAGAAAAGCTTGTGGAACTGTTTACGGATATGGGGATTGACATGTACTTTAACGGGGAACTGGATAAAGAACGTATCAGCAGCGTTTCGGTTGATTCCATGTTAAAACCGGAGGAAATTGTACGGCTGATCGAGATGTCTATGCGCTAATGTTGTGAGATACGCACGGGTAGGAGGTCGTCCGCCTCATTGCGATAACTTAAAACGGGCGGAACTCCTCACTCCTCCGCCCTGATCAGATTGCTGAAATACGGACGTTTCCCGGTAAGCACTTCGTCATAGAAATTCTGTTTCCAGTCGATAAATGCAATGCTGTCTTCCAGCTCTTTCATGGAGGCACGTAATGCTTCCTGCTTACTTGCAAGCATTTCCTTACGTCGGGGAATCGTAGATTCCCCTTCCAAGCATAAGGCGAGATAATCTTTCATTTCTTGAATACTCATCCCGCATTTTTTCAGGCAGATAAGACTTTTGATCCATTCTACATCATGTGCGTCGAAAATACGGCGGTTATTGCCGTCGCGTTTTACATTGGGAACAAGCCCCTCATTACAGTAAAATTTCAATGTCTGGTAGGTCATA
>CAMWNY010000414.1 GCA_947175775.1 uncultured Lachnospiraceae bacterium
ATCATAAGGGGAGCAGAGTTATGCCTGAATTTATTGATAATCTTATGCAGACGGTTATGGGCATGATTTATCGTGGTTTATATGATTATTGTGTTTACATTTTTGATTTTTTTAAATTTATATTAAATAATACTTTAAATACTCAAATTGAAACGGCTACAGATGAATTAACAACACATCTTGAGCAATGGGATTATGGTGCTTTTGTATTTATACGTGATGTGGCAAAAAATGTCTGTATTCCAGTTGCAGGAATCATTATGGTTTTTATATTTGCGTTAGAGTTGATTCAATACACAAGAGAAAACAATCATATGGTAGCAATGAAATCTGATAAATGGCTGATGATGCTTGGGAAATTGGTTGTCTGTTTACTTTTGTGTAGCAAATCATTTGAGATAGTAATGGGATTTTTAAATATAGGGATATGGGCAGTTGAAAATATGTCAAATATAATAGGAGGTAGTTTTGATGCTGAACAATTAAGACTCAGCGATTTTCTCCCCCCAGAACCTGACGAATATTCATTCTTTTTAATATTACAGTTAATTGGTTCGCTGCTAATTATAGTAGTTGCGCTTATAATTGTATACATAATCGGGTTAATAATCTATATACGTGTTATGTTATGGTTTTTAGAGTTGTTGATTTATTCATCGCTTGCTCCTATTCCATTTTCAACCTTTGGAAATAAGGAATGGTCACAAATTGGAATGAACTATACAAGGAAAATGATGGCAATGTCATTTGAAGGATTCATAATGATGTTAATTTTTCTGCTATATGGTGTTATTGTCACATCCGTAAGTACAAGCAGTAGTTTTTTAGAAGTAATGATGAAGCTGTTAGGATGCGGGATAGCGATGATTTTGCTTTTAGGTAAAGCAGGAAGTATTTCTGCAAGTATTTTTAACGCACACTAAAGGAGGAAAAAATGGCATATGTGAATATGACAAAGGATTTTTCTGAGGTAAAAAAGGTTATTCCGGGATTAGGAATTACTAAGAGACAACTTTTGGGATTTATGCTCGGTGCTATGGTTGGTCTTCCTGTGTTCCTTCTGCTAAGATTTGGACTGCAACTGGATTCTACATTGGCTATGCTGGGATTGGCAGCTACAGCAGGACCGATTATTTTCATTATTATAAGAGAAAAAAACGGTATTTACATGGAAAAACATCTTCAATACTGGTACGAAACACATTTCATCAGGAATACGGACAGACCGTACGCAACCAACAACATTTACAGACTTATGCAAAAAGAGGAAGAACTGAAAAAGGAGGTGGAACAAATCTTGTTCAAGGGAAAAACGCCGGAAGAGATTAAAGCCATTCAGGAGAGCGGCGAGACAAGACAGATTAAAATCGGCAGGAAAAGGCTTACAATTCCCATGACTGGACGAATTGACCGGAATACCAAAAAAGAGCTTGAAAAAGCGGTAAAAAAGGCAAAACTCAAAGGGGAAATCCCGGAGTCCGCGCAGGACACGATACCATATAAGGTGCCGTATCCTGACGGGATATTCGAGTCAGATGACGGATACTTTACACAGACGATTGCTTTTGAGGATATTACGTATCAATTGCTGGACAATGATCCGAAAAACATCCTTTTTGAGTGGTGGTGTAAGCTGATTAATTATTTTGAGCCGGAGATACATTTCCAGTTCAATTACGGAAACATGGAGATAGACAGGGACGAGTATTCCAAGGATTTTAAAATTGCATTTAAGGAAGATTCGTTTAATCTTGTACGAAAAGAATATTCTGACATGCTAATCAACCAGTTTTCAAAAGGAACAAACAACCTGAAAAAAGAGCGCTACCTGACATATGGGATAAAGGCAACGGATTATAAAACTGCCAAATTAAAGCTCGGAAAAATCAACAAGCAGCTTGAGAAAAATTTCAGAAAACTGAATTGCAAGGCGCATATCATGGACGGATATGAGCGGCTGCACCTTCTGTTCCGCCTGTTTCATCCTGCCACAAAGGAAAAATTCATGTGGAATTTTGATATGCCGATAGGTACAGGACTTTCCAGCAAGGATTTTATCGCACCAAGCAGCTTTTGCTTCAAGAGTGGTCCGGAACTGAATGCAACAAGGTATTTCAAGGTGGGAGAACGCATCGGTGCGGTTAATTACGTAAAAGTCTTTGCATCGGATATGGAGGACAGAATTATATCGGACATCTTAAACATGGACAGCAATGTGTGGATATCAATGCATTCAGATACCATGATGAGAAAAACGGCGCTTGAATACGTAAAAAACAACATCACGGACATAGACGGAATGGTTATTAACGAACAGCGAACAGCAGTTCAATCCGGATACGACATGGATATACTTCCTCCGGATTTAAAAATGTATCAGGACGCTGCCAATAAATTGTACAAGGCAATACAGCGCAAAGATGAAAACATGTTTAATACGACAATCACGATTGTACAGACAGCGATGACGCGAAAGGAGCTTGAGGACAATATCTTTGAACTGAACGGAATACTCAACAACTACCAGTGCACGCTCGTCCGTCTCGACAACCGGCAGGAACAGGGATACATGAGTGCAATGCCTCTTGGAAATAACACAATTGAGTCGGAGCGTACTTTTACGACCACGGACATGGCGATATTTATACCGTTCACAACAAAGGACCTGTACACCAAGAACGGGCAGTATTACGGAATGAACTCCCTAAGCAACAGCGTGATAACGGTCAACCGCAAGGATCTTGTCAACCCAAATGGTCTTGTGTTCGGAATGCCGGGATTCGGCAAGACATTTATGATCAAGCGTGAAATACTGGATGTATTCCTGAAAACAAATGATGACAGGCTGATTATTGATCCGGAGGGCGAGTATAAATGGCTTGTCCGGCTTTTAAAAGGGCAGGTTGTTGAAATTGCCCTGAATTCAAA
>CAMWNY010000415.1 GCA_947175775.1 uncultured Lachnospiraceae bacterium
ACTCCGTATAAACCCTGTTTAATGTAAACGACATAATTACCAGCGTATTCGCATAAATGGCATTTTCCGTCCATGTGGCATAAATTTCGGAAGAAACAACATTTTTGATATAGTCGGTATAACGCACATAATAATTTGGCGCGCTCGAATCCTGCGGTACGCCGTCGTGGACAATGATAAATTCCGGAATAACCACGCGGCTTAGGACGATTTCACCGCTCTCGTCCATCGGCTTGATTTCGTCCTCCGGGATTTTGGGCGGGTACTCGCCGTACAAGGTGTGGTCAGGAATGATAATATCTTCCTCCGGGGGAGCATCAGGACCTTCCAGTTCCAAGGGCGTCATCGACACCGGCTGGACTGCCGTTACATCGGGAAGAATTTCTGTACCCGAGATAAAGACCGGCTCATAGCCTGGCGCTGTGACGGAAATGTTGTATTCGGAGTAGGGCTGCACTTCACTTGGCTCCGTGCTGTAGTTAATGCTGGGAGCGGGCAGTACGACCATTTCGGTCTGTCCCGATTCGTTTGTGGTGAGGGTGGTCACCACGGCGTCAGGCTCTCTTGTATAGGAAATGGTGATGGTCGCATTCTGAATGGGAATCAGTCCCTGTGAGGAGGTAACGTTTATGGTGAGATTTCCCGAGTAAGCGGGAGCTTCGGTTTTGACGATTTCAGACATAAAAATCCCCTGCATACGTTTTGTTGATAGTATATGCAGGGGATAGTGCTGTTGTGAATTATTCGTTTAAACGGATTCGTCAATTACTGCGCCGGCAGTTGCTTCGGTTACTGTACCGGTGTTTGTTGTGGTATCAGTCTTGTCCGTAACCGTGCCGTCTCCGGCAGCTTCCGCTTTTTCCTTATCTTTTTGTAAAAGCTCGTTTAAAAATTTGTTTGAACTTGTTGTCGGCTTTTTCTCTGACTTATCAAGAAGCTTGTCAAGAACCTTATTTCTAACAGTTGAAATTGTGCTTCTTTGTGGATCATAGGTATAAGTACATGCATGTCTTGACTTGCTTGCGCTTGTAGAACTCGAAGAAGAAGAGCTGCTGGTTTTATCGCTAGAAGATGTGCTCTTTTTGTCCTCGGTGTCCACTGTGTCAAAATAAGACTTCATTAACTTTTTATATGAGCCTGACTTAATTAGCCTTGAATCACCTATTGTGCTGAAAATGCCGTTTGTACCTGATGTATTCAAGTTTAATGAATTATTAAAAAAACTGTTCATTGATGATGAGTTCCATGAAACTCCTGCCATAAAAATCACTCCTTTGACTTAAAATAATCCTTGCGTCCATGCCGTTTTTATATTCTTTATTATTTTATCGGCTGTTTTATGAAAAATATTTATACTTTGTTATTATATTTTCAACAGTCATTTTTTGCGGCATAAGTACGCCCTTTTATGCCCTTATCTTAACATAAAAGGTAGAAAATGGCAAATCTTTTTTCATATCTTTTATAGTATGTTTGTGCATGATAAAATACAGCGTGTTATTTTTTGTAACCGGCACGTTTGCGCAGTGTCGGGTCAAGGATTTTCTTTCGGATTCTAAGGTTTTCCGGCGTCACCTCAAGGAGCTCATCCGTGTCGATAAAGTCGAGCGCCTGCTCAAGGCTTAAAATTCTAGGCGGTGTGAGACGCAGCGCTTCGTCGGCGCTTGAAGAACGCGTGTTCGTAAGCTGCTTTTTCTTGCAGACATTCAGCTCAATGTCCTCACCTTTGCCGTTTTGTCCGACAACCATGCCGGAGTATACCTTTTCGCCCGGTCCGATAAAGAGTGTACCGCGTTCCTGGGCATTAAATAATCCGTATGTGATTGCTTCGCCCGCCTCAAACGCAATTAATGAGCCCTGTTTGCGGTACTGTATATCGCCCTTGTAAGGACCATAACCGTCAAAAATGGTATTTAAAATGCCGTTGCCTTTCGTGTCGGTCATAAATTCACCGCGGTAGCCAATCAGACCGCGCGACGGAATGGAAAATTCCAGTCTCGCATAGCCGCCGCTTGCTTTTCCCATGTTTTGCAGCTCGCCTTTTCTTTGACTGAGTTTTTCGATGACCGTTCCGGAAAATTCTTCAGGAACGTCGATATAGGCAAGCTCCATTGGTTCAAGTGTTTTGCCGTTTTCATCCTTTTTATAGAGCACTTCCGCTTTGCTGACGGCAAACTCATAACCCTCACGGCGCATATTTTCAATTAAAACGGACAAATGCAGCTCGCCGCGTCCGGAAACTTTGAACGAATCGGGGCTGTCCGTCTCCTCAACACGAAGCGACACATCCGTGTTCAGCTCCTTGAAAAGCCGGTCTCTTAAATGACGGCTTGTGACATATTTGCCTTCCTGCCCCGCAAGCGGAGAGTCATTGACGATAAACTGCATGGCAATCGTCGGCTCGCTGATTTTTTGGAATGGAATGGGAACAACGTTATCTGTTGCGCAAAGCGTATCTCCGATGTGAATGTTGGAAATTCCGGAAATTGCAACAATAGAACCGATGCCCGCTTCCTTTACTTCTATTTTATTTAAACCGTCAAATTCATAGAGTTTGCTGACCTTGACTTTTTGCTGTTTGTCCGGTTCGTGGTGGTTGCAGATGATAACCTCCTGGTTGACCTTGATTGTGCCGTTGTCCACTTTACCGACACCGATTCGTCCAACATAGTCATTATAATCAATGGTGCTGATGAGTACCTGCGTGCCTGCATCGGGATCGCCTTCGGGAGCAGGAATATAGTCCAAGATGGTTGCAAATAGCGGCGTCATGTCGGAACCCTGCGCGTCCTCCTCAAGGGAAGCGATGCCGGACTTTGCGGATGCAAATACAAAAGGACAGTCGAGCTGTGAGTCGTCGGCGTCAAGCTCCAAAAACAACTCGAGCACTTCGTCGACAACTTCTGTGGCGCGTGCTTCAGGGC
>CAMWNY010000416.1 GCA_947175775.1 uncultured Lachnospiraceae bacterium
GCTCCTGTTGCTCGGGGGCGCGCAGCTGTGTATAAGACACCGCTTTAAGGGTAGGGGAGCCCCCAAAACGACTAAACCGGGGGAGGACGGCACAGGAGCGGACCAAAAGACGAATCCAGGGGACGACGGCACAGGAACGGACCAAAAGACGAAACCGGGGGACGATGACGCCGAAACGAACGAAACAAAACGGACTGACGAGGACAAGGCAGGAACGACTGATGCAGTCAATCCGACCGATGGCGACAAGACCGAAACGACAGGACAGGAGGACACACAAACCGTTTCCGTAACCATAGAAAACGGCAAAATCGTCCAGTCAGGCACCCCTGTTCCGACAGGCAGAATGGCAGGAGCAGGCAGCGGCAGTGCGTCAGGCAGCGGCAACGCGTCAGGAACAGGCAATGCGACAGGAACAGGCGAAGCCCAAAATGCAGGATACACAACAACCGTCTTGCAAACGCCAAGCCAAGGCGCAGTCATCGTCACCGTAGTCTGCGAAGACAAAGACTACGCCGCAGGAGCGTCCGTGGCAGACACCGTCGCGGCGGCAAACGCCGTTTTGACATCGCAGCAGATACAGCAAGTGGATAATGGTGAAGTCATCGAAATCCGCATAGACGTAAAAGACATCTCGGAAACCATAGCAAAACAGGACAAGGAAACCATTGAAACCGCACTTGCGCAATACCGCGAAGCGTATCCGCAGCTTGTGCTCGGCGGATACATCGACATTTCCATGTTCCTGAAAACAGGTGCAGGTGACTGGGATGCCGTAACCGCGACAGAAAAACCAATTGACGTCATCATCGGAATACCGGCCAAACTACAGGAGGACAACAGGAAGTTTTACGTTATCCGTGCCCACGAAGGACAGACAACCCTTTTAACAGACACGGACGACAACCCGGATACAATCACCATCAGTACAGACAGGTTCTCCACCTACGCCATAGCCTACAGTCAGGCAGCCGGCGCAGCCAAAAGTTCAAAATGCAGCCTTTGCCATATCTGCCCGACCTTTATGGGAATATGCTATTTCATATGGCTTGCAATTCTTGTAGTGATTGTGACGGTAGTTGCGATAATCATTGTAAAAAAGAAAAACGGACAGAAAAAGAATTAGCGATAACGGTGCAGTCATTAATAAACGGCTGCACCGTTTTTGCCGGAAAAGAAAATAGACGTTTAATGAAAATTTTTATTGAAATTGCATTAAATCCCTTGCAATCTTTTGTGCGTTATGATAACATGTATTGCAGTGACGCACAAATGTCTTTTGTAGAAAAACAAATATACACAACTGTTTTTGTGGAAAAGACATTTGTTTTTTTGACAAAATATATCCTGAACTGAATTAGGGAAGAAAAGGAAGGAAAATGGAAGGAACAACAGCCTATTATGTTGTAAGAAAAAGGGCGCTTCCGGAGGTTTTGCTCAAGGTGGTTGAAGTTAACCGCCTGCTTGATACGCGAAAGGCGGCATCCGTGCAGGAAGCGGTTGATAAGGTCGGCATCAGCAGGAGCTCGTATTATAAGTATAAAGAAGACATTTTTCCGTTTCACGATTCCGCGCAGGGAACGACATTGAACCTTGCGTGCAAAATTGATGACGAACCGGGACTGCTGTCCGATTTGCTGAAAGTGGTGGCGGATTTCGAGGCAAACATTCTGACTATCCATCAGACAATTCCGATTAACGGAACGGCGTCTTTGTCTTTGAGCGTACAAATACTGGCAAACACGGGCGATGTATCGCAGATGATACAGGCAATGGAAAAGCGAAGCGGTGTGCATAATGTAAAGGTGCTGGCGAAAGAATAAGGAGGAATGATAATGGTAAAGGTAGCAATATTAGGATATGGTACAGTAGGAAGCGGCGTTTTTGAGGTCATAAAAAGAAATCAGCATGCAATCGTCAATAAAATCGGTGAGGAGATAGAAGTAAAATACGTGCTCGACTTAAAGGATTTTGAGGACGATCCTGTGACAGAAGTGCTCACAAGAAACTTTGATGAGATTGTCAATGATGCGGAAGTAAAAATTGTATGCGAAACAATGGGAGGAGTGAAACCGGCTTACGAGTTTACAAAGCGCGCGCTTGAGAGCGGAAAGAGCGTGTGTACTTCCAATAAGGAGCTTGTGGAAAAGCATGGTCCCGAGCTTTTAAAAATTGCAAAGGCAAATAAGTGCAGCTATTTGTTTGAGGCAAGCGTCGGCGGCGGCATTCCGATTATAAGACCGCTTCGCACCTCGCTTGCACAGGAGGAAATCCTGTCCATAACAGGTATTTTAAACGGTACGACAAACTATATCCTGACCAAAATGGAGACGGAAGGTCTTGCTTTTGACGACGTGTTAAAGCGCGCGCAGGAAAAGGGATATGCCGAGAGAAATCCGGATGCGGATATTTTAGGCTTTGACGCATGCCGCAAAATTGCGATTTTGACGTCGCTTGCATACGGAAAAAATGTTGACTATGCCGATATTACAACGGAAGGAATTACGGCGATTTCGGATAAGGATTTCGCGTATGCGAAGAAGATGGGTGCGACAATCAAGCTGTTTGCAAAGAGCCTGAAGAAAGACGGCAGATATTATGCTTTGGTGGCGCCGTTTATGGTAATGCCCGAAAATCCTCTTTATGCGGTAAACGGCGTGTTCAATGCAATTCTGCTCAACTGCAACATGGGCGGTGAGACCATGTATTACGGAAAAGGCGCGGGAAAACTTGCGACGGCAAGCGCGGTTGTTGCGGATGTGCTCGACTGTGCAAAACATATCGGAAAGAACCTTGATACAACGTGGGACGAGGAAAAGCTTGCCAATTCACCGATTGATTAGGCAGTCAGAAGATTTTTTGTCAGGGTGTCGGGCAGTGACGAGGCGAAAATACA
>CAMWNY010000417.1 GCA_947175775.1 uncultured Lachnospiraceae bacterium
GCAGCATAAGAAGATCTGTATGAAAAAAACTGCCAACGATTACTTGACAGTAACTTTGGTTTGAACGCTGTTAAAAAAATTGGTAAAAATTGGAAATATATGCTATAATGTCGGCAGACATTATACTTGCCCGAATGGGCATGAATTTTGATGTTTATGTTTGATGCTGCAGGAAAAACTGCGGGTCTTACAGATTTGGGAGGGATGCGTTATGATGGTAAAAGGGTATGAGAAAAAGAGCGTTTATGATGCCGTGCAGGAACGTTTCCATTACCTGTTTCATGAGTTTGAAAATATCTATGTGTCGTTTAGCGGCGGGAAGGACAGCGGTGTGCTGCTGAACCTTCTGTTGGATTTTAAGCGCAAGTATTATCCGGGACGCAGAATCGGTGTTTTTCATCAGGATTTTGAGGCGCAGTATACAGTGACGACGGAATATGTCACAAGAACTTTTAAAGCGCTTGAGGGAGAATGCGATCTGTACTGGGTGTGTCTGCCGATGGCGACAAGAACGGCACTGAGCAGCTATGAAATGTACTGGTATCCGTGGGACGATAAAAAGGAAGACCAGTGGGTGCGTCCAAGACCAAATTATCCATATGTGATTACGATTGACAAGCCGTTTAATCATTACCGTTACCGGATGCATCAGGAGGATCTTGCAAAGCAGTTCGGGCGTTTTTACAGGGAAGAGCACGATTATGGAAAGACGGTCAGTCTGTTAGGCATCCGTGCGGATGAATCGTTGCAGCGTTACAGCGGCATTGTGAATAAGAAGTACGGATATAACGGGGAGTGCTGGATTTCCAAGCAGTTTAAGGATGTGTGGTGTGCGTCGCCCATTTATGACTGGTCCAACCAGGATGTGTGGGTGGCAAATTATCAGTTTCAGTATGATTATAATGCATTGTATGATTTGTATTATAAGGCGGGGCTGAAAATCGATCAGATGCGTGTGGCTTCGCCGTTTAACGATTTTTCTAAAGATTCCCTGAATTTGTACAGGGTACTTGATCCGGAGATTTGGGCAAAGCTGGTTGGACGTGTGCGCGGAGCGAATTTCGGCTGTATATACGGAAAAACCAAGGCGATGGGATACCGCAATATCACGCTTCCGGAGGGGCATACATGGGAGTCCTATACGAAGTTTCTGCTCGATACGCTTCCGGCAAGACTTCGAAATAACTATGTGAAAAAATTCAAGACTTCTATCGAATTTTGGCATAAGACCGGCGGCGGTTTGGAGGAGAGTGTGATACAGGAGCTGATAGATCACGGGTACAATATCCGGCGCAACGGCGTGTCCAATTATACGCTGATGAAGAATTCGAGGGTTGTCTTTATCGGGGATATTCCTGACGATACGGACGACATTAAATCCACAAAGGACATTCCGAGCTGGAAGCGGATGTGCTACTGCATTTTGAAAAACGATCATACCTGCCGTTTCATGGGTTTTGGGCTGACGCGGCAGGAGCAGTTGCGAAACGATAAAATAAAACGAAAATATGGAGAAATGATTAATGGCAAATGATGAATTTAAGAGCCCGGTATACAATGTAATTGCAGTTCCTTTTGAGAAGATTGTGCCCAATACATACAATCCAAACAGCGTTGCACCGCCGGAAATGAAGCTGCTTTACGACAGCATTAAGGAGGACGGCTATACGATGCCGATTGTATGCTACTATTCGCCAAAGAAAGATTTGTATGCGATTGTAGACGGGTTTCACCGCTGGCATGTAATGAAAGAATATCCTGATATTTATGAGCGGGAGCATGGAATGATGCCGGTTGCAGTGATTGACAAACCTTTGTCAAACCGTATGGCAAGTACAGTCAGGCATAATCGCGCGCGCGGTTCGCATGATGTGGATCTGATGAGCAATATTGTCAAGGAGCTGCATGAGCTTGGCAGAAGCGACGCATGGATTTCCAAGCATTTGGGTATGGATAAGGATGAAATTCTGCGTCTCAAACAGATTAGCGGGCTTGCGGCGCTGTTTAAGGACGTTAACTTTGGTCAGGCATGGAAACCGATTGAGGATATGCTGCGTGAAGAAGAACAGCAGACGCAAGAGGAAGAAAATTAATATATTTTATATTATATAACTATATACCTGTTACAAGTTCCCGCTGGCCGGATGAAAATCATTATCCGTATAAGCTTTATACCTCAGTTCCTGTTTAATCTTCTATTTCAGTAACAATTGGTTTCCCATCTTTATCTAACATTGGAGTTATTCCAAGACCATATCCACTTTTTAATGCAAGATAATTAACACCCGTTTCTTTATCAACTAATATTTGTCTAAGCCCTTCATCTTTTAACGAATTACCTTCTTTCAGTACAATTACAAATCTGCTATCTTTGTTTTTCATATAATTTTCCCTCCTATATCCGGTTTCGTTTAATTGTACAATATTATTATCCAATAATATTTACAAAATTTGTGCCACGTGTACACAGACACAAGTTATGGCTGTAACAACAAGTTATTTGATGCAACCTCCAATCCTATTAATTATTCATTATTTATTGGGACTTTTTTGTATTGCCTTTGCATACTGGTTTTCAAGGGCAGTTATGCAGCGCTCCCGCTGCAATTCAGTCAATATCTTTCTCTTTTCCAAAGAAAGAAGTATTGACTTTTGAAAATTAAAAAGAAACGCAGCATTCTCCTGTTCATTCAGTTCTGGAACTGCTTCTCCTACATAAACAAATTCTCTATGTTTCATACAATGGACACCTCCTCAGTACCAATGTATGAAACAATGTTTGTACTATATAACAACAAGCGCCCTCTTTCACGGAAGGCGCTTGTTTATTAAATCGTTATTAATTATCCCTATTTTCCTAATCCTTTGCTTTTTAAGAATTTTAC
>CAMWNY010000418.1 GCA_947175775.1 uncultured Lachnospiraceae bacterium
TTGCTTTAGCAACCATATTCCTTAGCGCGGAGTGCGCATCCCCCGGAGGGTTTTTGACTTTATAGGACGTAATTTCCTATAAAGTCAAAAATAGCACCAAAAACACCCCGCACGGGATATTTCGATGCTACGCCTTTGTAACAAATTTTTTCCTCATTTATATTTTTACTATAATAATTTTTTTTCGTCCCGTCAAGCCTTTTTTTTCACACTATACCCAAACTTTCCAAGTTTTTTCCCCAAGTCAAAATATTCCCCGTGACAATAAACAATCGGCTTTGCCTGCGAAAGGTGAAAAGCGCCGTGCTCATCCATATAAGCATCATCAACGTGGACCGCTGCCACCTCGGCAAGAAACATATCGTGTGAACCCAGCCTTTTTATCTCCGTTACCCGGCACTCAATATTGACAGGGCTTTCTTTAATATAAGGCGCACTTATCATATCGGATGCAGCCGGTGTAAGCTTTGCTTCCTTCCACTTATTTACATCCCTGCCGCTTTTTACACCGCAATAATCTGTTGCAAATGCTAATTCCTGCGTTGTTAAATTTACAGCAAATTCTCTTGTTTCCTCTATCATATGATGGGAAAAACGGCTTGGTCTCACGGAAATGCCAAGCATCGGCGGATTGGTACAAACCGTTCCTGCCCATGCCACCGTAATAATATTTGTATTTCCCTTGCTGTCTGCCACACTCACCAAAACCGCAGGCAGGGGATAAAGCATATTTCCAGGCTTAAATGAAATCTTTGCCATGTTATCTCCTATTTTATAATTCCGGCTGCCATCAGCGCACATAAAGCCACCGCCGCAAATGAAGCCAGCATCGACAGTACACTCACTGCCAGCACCGCGCTCATTTTCTTGCCGATTTTTTTATCAACCTCACGTTCAAGCAGTTCCAGCGACTCCTTTACACTTGCGTTCCCAGTTTTACTGCTTTCCGCATATTTACGCAGCTCTTCCGTCACCACTGCCTGTACATTTCTATACACCTTGACATTTTCTTTATGTACAAAATCATCAGCGCGCTGAAACTTTTCCTCCAACAATGTTTTGAGCGCTTCGTTCTCAGAAGCAGCGCCTTTTTCCTTCTCAATGCGCTCCGCCTCACGCCTTTCGAGATCTGCCTCCCTGTTTCTGCTCTGCTCGTCCGTAATATCACGTAATGCAGACAAAAGCTTTTGCTCATCCTCTTTCATTGCCTGGATTTTGTCTGTATTATCGCAAACCATTGTGCTAAGCTGTTCCGAAAGTTCTGTATTTTTATAATTCAGCCGCCTGATTTCCTGCAGAATCCGTTCGTACTCTGCCACTTGAAGCTGTAGCTTTTCCAACTCCTTTGCCTCTGCCTGTGTGTTTGCCTTAATTAATTCCTGCGCATTAAATTTCTGTGCCAGTTTATCTATAAAATTATCCATAGCAATTGTACCTTGCCTTTCTTCTCTATCTTACGCATTTTCCACTGATTTAAACAGTTATCATTATCTTATCATTAATTTTACCCGATGACAACTGTCACTTTATGGGGAACGTTTTTTATGCGTAACCGTTCAGCTTTCGGCTTTCTGTTACAAACATCAAGCCATAATTTGCAGCAAGTGCAAAGCCTTGGGATGAATTGTTGCTTTTATGCATCCTGTACAGATTTTATATCATTTGCACAGCAATACTGTACAGATTCACAAACTTATTACACTTTGTTCATAGTTTATTCATAAACCAATGGTATTATTTATACATAGCAAACAACAGTGTAGCAATTATTTCATTACACATAGATAAATTTTTTCATAATAGCCCCGGTATATTCCGCAAGGAATTATCGGGGCACTCCTCATTTTACCGGTCAAGGTCCAGCGCTTTCACTTCTTCATTTAATGACAGCATCTTCTCGTCAAGTTCCGACACCATTTTCGCACACGCAAAAAGTTCATTTTGAATATAATCCGGCACATTTACGTCAAATTTGTAATTAATTTTATGTTCCAAACTTGCCCAAAAATCCATTGCGACCGTCCGTATTTGGATTTCAACCTTCGCCTCAACCCTGCGTTCGGACAGATAAATGGGAACTGACACAATCATATGATAGCTTTTATATCCGCTTGATTTCGGATACCGGATATAATCCTTCACATCCATGATATTCAAATCCCTTTGCCTCTCGAGCATTTGTGCAATACGGTATACATCCGTAGTAAACGAACAGATAATCCGTACACCTGCAATGTCGTTCACATACCGCACCATGTTTTCAATAGTTGACTCATACCCGTGCTTTTTAAGCTTTTTTACAATTCTATCCGATGTTTTTATGCGCGATTTAATATGCTCTATCGGATTATACTTATGTACATGCTGAAATTCATCGTTCAAAATCTCAAGCTTTGTTCCGATTTCCTTTAGTGCCGAACTGTAAACAAGCCGTACTTCTTTCCAGCTGTCGATATCCGATGTCTCTCTTCCTCGATATTCCATGTGTTGTCTATTCTCCATTCTTTGATGCTTTCCTGCGCAGACGCGCGGTAGCAAAATGATGCCACCGGAATAAATTATATGCACGTACACACCAACTTATGACTGTTTTTTTTTAATTTTTATGATATAATGTTCGCGAAAGCAATGAGCAGTGCCAAAATATAATCTAGCAAATCGGCTGCTTGCAGACGTATTTGCCAAATTATATTTTGATAGGGCGAAGCCCGTGAATGAGGAAAAGCACCGCTTTTCCGAATGGACACTGCGGATATGGTATAATATCGACAGATATTATACTCGCCCGAATGGGCATGAACTTACCATAATTGCGAAGTAATTATGGTATAATGTCGATAGACATTATACTCGCCCGAATGGGCAT